>DATJDT010000234.1:0-9279 GCA_035497275.1 Pedobacter sp. | reverse complement strand
CCGCCAAAATGATGATCAAGGTCAGGGTAGTGTATATGAAGGCCAATGGCTTAGCGGTATCAAACCCGTTGATGCAATGTTATTAGGTGATCAAACTAATTTACCTCCTTCTATTGTTGAAAGTAAATCTTATAACCGTTTCTTCTTTTTACCGTTAATTTTAGGACTTTTAGGCGCAATATGGCATTTTAAACGCAATCAAAAAGACGCTGGTATTATTGGCCTTTTGTTTTTCTTTACAGGAATAGCCATTGTATTATATTTGAATCAAAAACCACTAGAGCCTCGTGAACGAGATTATGCTTATGTAGGTTCATTCTATGCTTTTGCTATCTGGATTGGACTAGGCGTATTGGCCATCAGAGAATGGTTAACTAAATTAGTGGTACCAAAAACAGCGGCAATTGGCGCCACCGTAATTGCATTGGCCTGTGCTCCACTAATCATGGCAGTGCAAGGTTGGGACGATCATGATCGTTCAGGTAAAATGGTACCTCATGATATTGCTGTAAGCTATCTCGAATCTTGCGCACCAAACGCCATCTTATTTACTTATGGGGATAATGATACTTATCCGCTCTGGTATGCCCAAGAAGTAGAAAATGTTCGCCCAGATATTCGTTTGGTAAATTTAAGTCTCTTTGATACCGATTGGTACATTAATAACATGCAACGAAAAGTTCATGAATCAGAAGCATTGCCGCTTTCTATGAAACCAAATCAATATGTTTCAGGTGTACGTGATGTAATGTATTATCAAGATTATAAAATTGCCGAGTCAGTTGAGCTGAAGCAAATTGTTGACCTGCTCCTTTCTGAGAGCGAATCGGATAAGTTAGCACTTAGCAATGGCAGTAAGACTAACTTTATTCCGACAAAAAACTTCAAGTTAACTGTCAATCCACAAGAAGTTATTAGTACAGGCACACTTCCAGCTACCGCGGCTGATAAGATTGCACCATCTATGGAGTGGAAGTTTAATAAAGAGTATGTAACGAAAGGCACCTTAGCGATGTTTGATATCTTAGCGCATAACAATTGGAAACGCCCTATCTATTTTTGCAGTACGGTACCTTCTGAGCAGTTCAATGGCCTGGATAATTACTTGTACACTGAGGGCTTGGCTTTACGCTTATTACCATTAAAGCCTGATAGTTTAAATAATAATGGTGACCAAGCCATTAATTTAGAGCCAATGTACAACCATGTAATGAATAAATTTAAATGGGGCAATGTTAAAACAGCTAGCTATTTAGACTCTCAGTCGGCAGATGACATTTCTATTTTCAATAACATATTTAATAATCTAACTACTGGCTTAATTAAAGCAGGCAGATTAGAAGATGCTAAGAAGGTGATGCGAAAATATGATGAGGTAATGCCTACTAAAATTTACGGTATCAGAACGATGATGACTGTTGCAACGATGGCTCAAAATCTTTACATTTTAGGAGAAACGGAGAAAGCAAACCAACTTATTAAAAAGTCGGCTGCGTATATCCAAAAAGAAATTAGCTATTTAGCCGACGTTTCAAAGAGTAAAGGCTCGTTAGTGGGTGGACAGAATGTACAAATCGCCTTAGTATATGGCTTAGAGCCCATGACTAAAGTAGCAGGGCAATACCAACAAACTAAATTGGCCCAAGATTTGGAGAAACAATATAACGAGTTATATAGCAGGTTTAGCCTATATTTTGGCCCGCAACAATAAGATTAAAGTAATTTAAAGAGTCCCTTAATCTATTCGACAACTTTTTAAAGGTCGCAAAAATAGATTAAGGGGCTCTTTTTTGTTGTAAAAATTATGTTATCATTCCTTTCTGAACTAAACCTTTTCTATTTTTCCAATTCTTAACATAGGATAAGAAAGCATCCCAAAAAAATAAATATCTTTATCGCAATTAAAAAAACTTAAAATGAAATTAAAACTTAGTGCAATTTTAGTAGTAGCGCTTATCGCGAGCGCATCATTCTTGGCTTTTACACCAAAAGCAGATACTTATACTGTAGATCTAACAAAATCTAGTATTTCTTGGGAAGCAAAAAAATTAGTTGGTGGACACACTGGATTTATTGATCTAACCTCAGGAAACTTAGTTTTTTCAGGTAAAAAATTAACTGGTGGTGGTTTTGTAGCTAGTATGGCTAGTTTAAAAGTAATGGACAACGAGAAACCAAACCCGGGATTAGATAAACATTTAAAATCAGATGACTTTTTTGGTGTAGAGAAATTTCCAACATCAACCTTTGCCATCAAAAAAATAGCAGGTAGTGGTGCTAATGTAAATGTTACTGGAGATTTAACTATTAAAGGCAAAACTAATTCGATTACTTTCCCTGCAACATTAACATGGAATGCAGATAAAACAATTTCAGCAGTGGCTGAGAAAATTGAAATCGACCGCGTTAAATATGGTATTGAATATAGATCTAAATCGGTATTCTCTGATATCGGTAATAAAATGATTGAAGATGTGTTCACCATTTCTGTGAAATTAGTTGTAAAAAAATAAGTACCTCTTATTCTTTTGTAAGGCAGTTATTATATTGGCAAACCTTAAGTGTTTGACAAAGTGATAACTGCCTTTTTTATTGAAAACGGATTTGTTAATTCGACTTTCAATATATACCTTTAACGAAGTAGCCACATAATCCATCAAATGTCAGATTCCAAACTCAACCTTTTAGTTATTGATGATGATGATATTAACATATTTATCATTAAAAAGATTGTTGAAAAAACAGGCTTTGACATTGAGATGGTTGCCAGAAATAACGGTCAACAAGCACTGGATTATCTAAACGAGACCATCTCTCAAAAAAAAGCTTTGCCTAGTCTAGTGTTAATAGACATTAATATGCCTGTAATGAATGGCTGGGAGTTTATTGAGGCTTATGAAGAGCTCAGCATTGAGCAAAAGGTAGACATGTATATTCTCTCTTCATCTGTTTACGAAAATGATATTGAAAAAACTAAGGGATACAAAACTGTAAGAGGTTTTATCTCTAAACCCCTTTCAATGGAACGCTTAACGGAATTGATTAAAGCAATAAGGCATTAACAAATCTCCACACTTGCATAATGTATAACTGATGCCTGTGGGAACTCGAATGTTAAATAATCTTGAACCGATCGTCTTCAATTTCAATATATGCCTGAGTTTTAGATTTTGAATGATAAAATAAGCATTTCCAATTTCCCGCTACTGCTTTTTTACCATATTCATCCCTTAATTCCATGGCTTTTCTGCCATCAAAGTCATACTTCGCGATAAATTTGCGAATTAGTTCCTCGGGTTCAGGTAAAACATCACCACCAAAAAATACTTTGTCTTCTCCATCGTCTATCAAAAAAACCTGATGATAAGGACAATGTGCGCCAGTCAGTTCAAAACTAATCTGATCTGTTAGTTTGCCATTACCTTCTACCAATTTCATCTGCGCATTACGTTGTAAAAATTCAAAGATTTCGGTATGATAAGATGATGAGGGGCTTGTAAATGCACTTTCCCACTCCCCTCTTTGCATCACATAAGTTGCATTAGGGAAGCTAAGCTCCATCTTCTCCCCAACATGGTGAACCATACCGCCTGAATGATCAAAATGTAAATGCGACATCAGTACTAAATCTACATCCTCTGGATCAAATCCTGCCTTTTTTATGTTTTTATGCAAATGCAATTCTCCTTCCTCATCGCTATATCCTAAGCCAGCATCTAATAGAATCAATTGATTAGCTAATTTGATTAAAAAAGGTTGCACATGGATAAATAAAGAAGCAGGTCTGTCTTTTGGATTGTCCTTAAGCGGGTTAAATGGAATAAATTTCTTAGTTGAATCTACAGAATAAGAACCTTCATTTAAAGTAAAAACTTGCATCGGCATAAGCTAGAAAAGATATATTTAGAAATATTAGGACAAATATAAGGAACGAGGTGGGATTAATTCATCTCTTTTTTGTATCTATGCTTTACTAATAAATATAAACGAGATGGAAAAAAGATGGGCGCAAGTTGAACAAGGGGATCTTACTATAAGCAATCTACTTGCCCGCGAATTGAATATTGACCAAAGCTTAGCACAAATCTTAGCTCAGAGAGGAATTTCAAGCTTTGAAGAAGCGCGCTACTTCTTTAGACCGCTATTAACACATTTGCACGACCCTTTTTTAATGAAGGGTATGGAGCAGGCAATTGACCGGATTATAGCTGCGTTAGAAAATGGAGAGAAAATAATGGTCTACGGGGATTACGATGTAGATGGTACTACTGCAGTAGCTTTAACCTATAGCTTTTTTAAACAATTTACCCAGGATATTACCTATTATATCCCCGATAGGCATAAAGAAGGCTACGGCATTTCCACATTAGGAATTGATTATGCAAAGGAGCATGGTTATAGCTTAATCATTGCATTGGATTGTGGAATTCGTTCGGTTGATAAAGTTGATTATGCAAATAGTTTAGGCATAGATTTTATTATTTGTGACCACCATTTACCTGGCAATGAAATTCCATCTGCAATTGCGGTATTAGACCCGAAACAGGCCGACTGTAGCTATCCGTTTAAAGAATTATCAGGTTGTGGAATTGGCTTTAAGCTAGCGCAGGCTTACTGTGAGATCATGAATTTACCAGACAATCTTTATACGCAATATTTAGATCTAGCAATGGTAAGTATTGCAGCAGATATTGTACCTGTGGTGGATGAAAATAGAGTACTTGCACATCATGGTCTATTAAAATTAAACGAAAATCCATGTCATGGACTCAAAGCCCTGATGGAAATTGCAGGTAAGACAGCAAATTATACCATTACTGATGTTGTCTTTATACTAGCACCTCGCATTAATGCTGCCGGACGAATGGGCCATGGCAATGAAGCTGTAAAAATGTTGCTTTGTGAAGGTGACATCGCTTTAGCTCAAAGTAATTTGATCAATGCACAGAACACTGACCGTAAATCGTTTGATCAAAATATCACACTAGAAGCATTAGCTATTATTGAAGAAAGTAAGGAGCTTATTCGACGAAAAACAACCGTAGTATACCAGCAAGATTGGAATAAAGGGGTAATTGGAATCGTAGCATCCCGCTTAACAGAAAAATATTACCGCCCTACCATTGTTTTAACTGAATCGAATGGATATTATACCGGATCAGCCCGTTCGGTGGCAGGCTACGATTTATATGAAGCTCTTGTTGAGTGTTCAGATCTTTTAGAACAATTTGGTGGACATAAATTTGCAGCTGGCTTAACATTGAAACCTGAAAACCTATTGTCATTCTCTGAAAAATTTGAACGTGTAGTCGCCGCAACCATTCATCCAAATTTATTGGTTCCTGAAATAATCATTGATGCGGAAATAAATTTAATGCAAATAGATTCGAAATTTTATCGGGTCTTAACACAGATTGGACCGTTCGGACCGTTAAATATGAATCCTACTTTTGTTAGTCGTGGTGTTAGTTTGGTGGGTTTTCCGCAAATTGTTGGTACAAATCACTTAAAGTTAAGTGTAAAACAACAAAATTCAGCTATTTTTGAAAGCATTGCCTTTGGCTTGGCGAGCTTTGAAGATATGCTAAAGCCAAATATGCTATTTTCTATCTGTTATATGATAGAGGAAAATGTATGGAAAGGGAAAAGAAGATTGCAATTAAATATTAAAGGAATAAAAATAGAATGATTTTAAAAGCCGAGAATCTGGTTAAAAAATATAAACAACGTACTGTTGTAAATGATGTCTCTTTTGATGTAAGTCAGGGAGAAATTGTTGGTTTACTTGGTCCAAACGGAGCGGGAAAAACCACTTCATTTTACATGATTGTTGGATTGATCAAACCAAATGAGGGAAACATCTATTTAGAGGGTGAAAACATTACTAAAGACCCTATGTATCGAAGGGCACAAAAAGGCATAGGTTATTTGGCTCAAGAAGCTAGTGTTTTTAGAAAATTAACCGTTGAAGATAATATCATGGCCATTTTAGAAATGACAGGCCTAGGAGCGGAAGAGCGAAGAGAAAAGTTAGAAGAACTGATTAATGAATTTAGTTTACATAAAGTAAGGAAAAACAGAGGAGATTTGCTTTCTGGTGGCGAACGCAGGCGTACAGAGATAGCTAGGGCCCTTGCTGCAAATCCAAATTTTATTTTATTGGATGAGCCATTCGCTGGTGTCGATCCAATCGCTGTAGAAGAAATCCAAACCATCGTAGCTCGTTTAAAAGAAAAAAACATCGGCATCCTCATCACAGACCACAACGTACAAGAAACCTTGTCAATTACCGATCGTGCTTACCTATTGTTTGAAGGTAAGATACTAGAATCAGGTACGCCTGAAGTATTGGCTGCCAATGAAATGGTAAGAAAGGTATATTTAGGCTCAAATTTTGTACTCCGTCGTAAAAAGCTATAAAATTCTATTCAATGGCAATTGTTAATTCAATATTTACGTGGTATATGAAAAAGCGCATTCATCAGATTGAGCTTTTTATGAAGTATCCATTAGATGTTCAAGAAGAATGGTTACACAGCTTAATTGCAAGCGCCCAGAACACCGAATGGGGAAAGCAATACGACTATAAGTCTATTTTAACAGTTGCACAATATAAGGAACGAGTTCCCATTCAAAATTACGACACCTTAAAACCTTATATCGAGCGTATGCTCAAAGGTGAACAAAATGTACTTTGGCCATCAGAAATAAAATGGTTTGCGAAATCATCTGGCACAACAAGTGATCGAAGTAAGTTCATTCCAGTTTCAGAGGAAGCATTGGCAGAATGTCATTTTAAGGGCGGTAAGGACATGATTTCCATTTATTGCAATCACAGACCAGACACCCAAATGTTTACCGGCAAAGGATTGGTACTCGGTGGAAGCCACCAAATTAACCAGCTTTGTGATGATATACATTTTGGAGATCTTTCAGCTGTACTAATCAAAAACCTTCCTATGTGGGCTGAATATTACCGAACGCCCAACATTTCAATAGCTTTAATGGACAATTACGAAGAAAAAATGGATAAAATGGCTGAAGCTACCATTAAAGAAAACGTAACCAATATAGCTGGAGTTCCTACATGGACGATTGTGCTAGCGAAAAAAGTACTAGAAATTACTGGAAAGAAAAATTTATTAGAAGTGTGGCCTAACTTAGAGCTATACTTTCATGGAGCGGTAAATTTTGGCCCCTATCGTGAGCAATTTAAAGAATTGATCCCCTCTCCCGATATGTATTATTTAGAGACCTATAATGCATCAGAAGGTTTTTTCGGCATACAGGATCAAGATCAATCTGAAGAGCTATTGCTAATGCTCGATTATGGCATATATTATGAATTTTTACCGCTAGAAAATATTGAAGCCGAACAACCTAAAACACTTTCATTAGATCAGGTTGAGTTGCATAAGAACTATGCTATTATCATTTCAACCAATGCTGGATTATGGCGTTATCTAATTGGAGATACTATCCAATTTACATCTCTTCATCCTTTTAGGATTAAAATTACCGGTAGAACCAAACATTTCATCAATGCTTTTGGCGAAGAAGTTATCATTGATAATGCAGAACAGGCACTTGCAAAGGCATGTGAAGTTACATCAGCTAAAATAAAGGATTATACTGCTTGCCCAATTTACTTTAAGGGAGAGGATGCTGGAGGTCATGAATGGATCATCGAGTTTGAAGTTCAACCCTCCAACTTTGAATTATTTATCGACACCTTGGACCAAACGCTGAGGAAAATCAATTCTGATTACGATGCTAAGCGCTTTAAAGACATGGCATTACAAAGACCAAAGGTACACAATGCACCTTCAAATACCTTTTACAATTGGCTCAAAAAAAGAGGTAAACTAGGTGGGCAGCATAAAGTTCCACGCTTAGCCAATGACCGTCAATACGTAGATGAGATTTTGGAAATGCTGTAGAAAAATCCTTTTTTGATTCTCAAAATTTTTGTTTAAATTTAAGTAGCTAATAAACAAACCATTATGAGAACCGTTCAGCATGTATTAAATACCAAACCTGTTCAAGTGTACAGTATAACCGCATCCAGCTCTGTTTTGGATGGCTTAAAAATGATGACTGAAAAAAATATCAGTGCATTATTAATCATGGAAGGCGAAGCTTTACATGGCATCTTTACCGAACGTGATTATGCTCGTAAGATTGTACTCCATGGTAAGGCCTCAAAAGATACGCCAATTAGCGAAGCCATGACCATTAATCCAATAACAGTGACCTTAACAGACACGATCGAATTATGCATGGAAATTATGACTGAAAAACACATCAGGCATTTACCGGTACTAAATGAAAATCAAGTTGCAGGAATGATATCTATTGGTGACGTAGTTAAGTTTATCATAGCTGATCAAAAACAAACTATTTCACAGTTAGAGAGTTATATTAACTCCTAATCTTTCCATCTCCACTCTCCTGCTATTTTTAACGGCTCTTTTAAACGCTGAGAAATTAAGAATGCTTCCAATTTTTCTTCTGTTTGTTTTTGTACAGGGATTTTAACGGTATTTGCCAATCCATAGGTAAGCATTGCACCGTAGCGAACAGTATTTTTCAAGCCTTGCTCATCAACTAATTTAAATGTATCTCCATCTGAGTGATAAAATGGGCCCGAATTATTTGGCAGTCTTCCACCAGCACCACCCCCAGTTGGAATACCTTCTAATAAAAATGGTTGATGGTCGCTATGTAAACTTGCTCCAGCTAGGAACAGGTTTTTAAAATTTGTATCAATTTTCACAACTTCTGCTCCCCAACCGGTAAATAATGGCTCCATCTCCTCCCTAGAAGTCGAAAATCCCTTAGGATCATTTGTCATATCGTAATTTAGCATAAAACTAACCTGATCTAACGTTTTGTTCTTTTTACTTTGCGCAACATAAGCTTTGGATCCCAAAAGACCCTGTTCTTCTCCCATAAATAAAACAAACTCAACCGTTCTTTTCGTTTTAAGATTTAGCTTTTTGAATGTCCTTGCCATGTCAATTACCGAGAAAGATCCAATGCCATTATCAATCGCACCTGTTGCTAAATCCCAACTATCTAAATGTCCTCCAACAACAATTTTCTCCTTTGGAAAATCGGTTCCTTTAAAAGTGGCAATTACATTTCTTGCTCTTATTAGTCCAGAGAAATTTGTCATTTCAATTGTCGAGAATTGCTTTGAAGTTTTAAGTTTTTCTTTTAGTTCTAGTCCGTTCTCTAGACCAATGCATACTGCAGGAATAGGAATTAATTTCCCCG
>DATJDT010000233.1:0-4988 GCA_035497275.1 Pedobacter sp. | reverse complement strand
AATTTCATAGGAGTGCGTATATTAAAATCTCTCTTTTATTAAAAAAATAAATAAGTAGCTTTTTAATCTATAGTTTGTCTCCTATGTTTTAAGGTGTTGGTTTGTAAAACGGTTAGTTATAAATTCAAATGACGGATTTTTTTTTGATAATCCAATAAAAAATATGTTAAAAAATGTAAAATTTTGTAAAACCCGTCTTATTTTTGAAGCGGATTAAACCAAAATGGTAATTTTGGGGTATATTAGGAACATTCTATAAAGCGGTAAATGAGTAAGGAAATAGAGAAAGATCCACATCAGCACATCATTATAAAAGGAGCAAGGGTACACAATCTTAAAAATATTGATGTAGCAATTCCAAAAAATAAATTAGTGGTTATTACTGGGATGTCTGGCTCAGGAAAATCATCATTGGCTTTCGATACGCTGTATGCTGAAGGTCAACGACGATACGTCGAAAGTTTATCCGCGTATGCTCGTCAGTTTATGGGTAGAATGAATAAACCTGATGTAGATTATATCAAGGGAATCGCTCCCGCCATTGCGATTGAACAAAAAGTCATTACCTCTAACCCACGGTCAACTGTGGGCACTTCTACTGAAATATATGATTACCTTAAATTGCTTTTTTCTAGAATAGGAATTACTTATTCTCCGATTTCAAACGCAATTGTAAAAAAGGACTCTGTTACCACTGTTGTAGACTTTGTTTGTAGTTTGGGAGATGAAAGCGTGGTAACCATATTTTGCCCCTTACATCCGCACAACAACCGAAGTATTAAGGAAGAGTTAGCCGTTTTAATGCAAAAAGGCTTTTTAAGGGTTTATTTTAAAGGGATAATTGCGAAAATTGAAGATGTTTTAGCAGACCCTGGAGTAGCTGATACTGAATTAACAGATACTACGACAATTAGAATTTTGATAGACCGGATTGTAGTGAATACTGATGAAGAAACAGTAAGTCGTATTGCCGATTCGGTTCAAACTGCTTTTTTTGAAGGGAAAGGTGACTGTTTTGTTGAGCATGATGGGAAACAAACATTTTTTTGCGATCGCTTTGAATTAGATGGGGTTAAATTTGAAGAGCCATCGCCAAATTTCTTTAGCTTCAATAATCCCTATGGAGCCTGTAAGCGTTGCGAAGGTTACGGGAATGTGATTGGAATTGACGAAGATTTGGTCGTTCCAGACAAAAGCAAAAGTTTATATGATAATGCAATTGCACCTTGGCGTGGCGAAAAAATGGGAGAATGGCTAAAGAAGTTTATCAAAAATGCTGATAAATTTGATTTTCCTATCCACCGTTCATATAGTGAATTAACAGAGGCGCAACAGCGGATAATTTGGACAGGTAATCAATATTTCGCAGGGTTAGATCAATTTTTTAAAGAATTAGAAGAACAAACTTATAAGATCCAGTACCGTGTAATGTTATCCCGTTATCGTGGAAAAACGATTTGTCCCGATTGTAAAGGTACACGTTTACGGAAGGACGCATCTTACGTTAAAATTGGAGGCAAATCAATATTAGATATGGTATTAATGCCTTTGTCTACCATTTTGCCATTTTTTAAAGACTTAAAACTTTCGGAAACGGAACAAAAGATATCAAAACGTCTCTTAGCTGAAATTACTAATCGGATCTTATACCTAAATAATGTTGGTCTAGGCTATTTAACCTTAAATCGACTATCAAATACCCTATCTGGGGGAGAAAGTCAGCGGATTAACTTAGCCACTTCTTTGGGGAGTAGTTTAGTAGGTTCTGTTTATGTACTTGATGAACCTAGTATTGGCTTACACCCTCGTGATACACATAAACTCATCGAAGTTTTACAATCGCTTCGCAATGTTGGCAATACCGTTTTGGTTGTTGAGCATGAGGAAGAAATGATGCGGGCTGCTGATCATATTATAGATATTGGTCCCGAGGCAGGAACACATGGCGGAAATTTAGTTTTCAGCGGAACTTATAAAGAAATCATTAAGGACAAAAACTCCTTAACAGGTCGTTATTTGGCAGGAAAAGAAGAAATCGATGTGCCAGCTAAAAGGAGAGCGTGGAAAGATCATATTCTAATTAAGGGGGCGAGGGAGAATAACTTGAAAAATATAGATGTTAAATTTCCTCTTGGTGTTTTTACCTGCGTTAGTGGGGTTTCTGGATCAGGAAAAACGAGCTTGATCAAAAAAATATTATATCCAGCGCTTCAAAAAGCAATAGGAAATTATGCCGGAGAACAAACAGGTGCTCATGATGGTATTTTTGGTCAGATAGATTTGGTAAGTCAGGTTGAAATGGTAGATCAAAACCCAATTGGTCGCTCATCACGTTCTAATCCGGTTACTTATGTTAAGGCTTGGGATGATATTAGATCATTATTTTCGGCACTTCCCGCAGCAAAAGCTGGCGGATTAAAACCTGCGGCATTTTCTTTTAATGTGGAAGGTGGCCGTTGTGATACTTGTCAGGGTGAGGGTGAAGTTAAAATTGAAATGCAATTTATGGCAGATATCTATTTGCCTTGTGAGACTTGCGGAGGAAGAAGATTTAAACAACAAGTATTAGATATTACTTATCAAGACAAAAATGTTGCTGATATTCTAGATCTAACGATAGAAGAAGCAGTTGAATTTTTTGCCAATGAACCTAAAATATTGCAAAAGTTAAATCCTTTATTGGATGTAGGCCTTGGATATGTTCATTTAGGTCAATCTTCAAATACCCTATCAGGGGGTGAGGCGCAACGGATTAAGTTAGCTTCATTTTTAATTAAGGGAAATAATGCCCATAAAACGATGTTCATTTTTGATGAGCCTACCACTGGTTTGCATTTTCATGATATAAAAAAATTGTTGAAAGCCTTAAATACTTTAATCGAGCAAGGGAACACAATTTTGGTTATTGAACATAACATGGATATGATTAAATGCGCTGATTGGGTGATAGATATTGGTCCGGAGGGAGGAGATAAAGGAGGTAATATTGTTTTCGAAGGTAAACCTGAAGATATGCTATTGGCGAAAGACTCATACACAGGTCAATTTTTAAAAGCACATCTGGGTTAACAGGTTAATTGTTTAATTTGGTTAACTATTTTAACTTGTGTAACCAAAAACCAAAACCAAATAACCAACAAAAAAAACCAACAAACGAAACAATCAAAATATGCTCTTTTTAACCTTAATTATTGGTATCCTTTTAAATGCGATGGGCTATATCCCTCCAGGGAATATTAATCTCACAGTTGCACAGTTGACCATCAATAGGGGGATGCGTCAAGCTTTATACTTTATTCTCTCTTTTTCTATTGTAGAAGTGTTTTTTACTTTTGGTATGATGCGTTTTGCGAGGTGGATTTCGAGCGATGTAAATTTGGATTCGAACATAAGTGAAGTAAGATTAGGTACTTATGTAGATTTGTTTATGATTATGCTCTTTATTGTGATGGGCACAATTACTTGGATAAATCGTAAAAAGATCCCAAAAACCAAAGCCGAAGATAATAGAAGTAGAAAGGGGAGTGTATTTTATGGTATGTTATTAGGGATACTAAATCCCGTTCAGATTCCTTTTTGGTTATTTTTTGGCAATTATGTGATTCTGCACGACTGGATCAGGACTGATTATTTGTCGTTGGTAATTTTTAGTTTTGGATCTGGAATGGGTTCGGCATTAGCCTTATATGGATACGCACATTTTGCGAAATATATTCAAGAGAAATTCGCCTTGAGTAGTCATATCATTAATCGTTCTATTGCCTTATTTCTTTATGCATTGGCATTGTATTTAATGATCAAGCAAACTGTAATTTATTGCTCTTAACTTAAAAACCCCCTATTCCTTCTCAGAAACAGAGGGCAACCTTAACCTTAATCCTTTACCTGGGTTATTTGATAATGATTTTATTTTGACTATTATTCTCGCATAAGTTATTAATCATATTGCTAATGTCTGGTGCAATATTAGCAAAGTTTGCCGACATCAATTTTAGTCCACCTGTATTATTGTCAATCAATTTTGTTTCATAATTGCTTGTAGCAAGCGTTGAAATTAAGATACATTGTACACCAGCTGTATTGGCATTGGTAGCGAGCGTTGTTAAGAATGCGTCATCAGCTGCATTATTATTATCATCGTTGCCACTTGCAGGGGCGTCGGTAATGACAATCACTAATTTGGTAATGTTTGGTCGCCAAGCACCAGCAAACGAAGCGTTAATGATCTTGTCAAGTAACAAGTCTCCTGGTTCTGGGAAGCCATTTCCGTTGCCCAATGACATAGGTCCATTTAATTTCGCTAACTGGGTAGCAAATGTGCTATTATTCGCATATCCAAAGCTCTCCATTGTTGTTAAATATTGATTTGTTGTTGGGCCAGTGCTGATCACCAATTTGTTTGCTGCCGGTAAGCTAGTATAAGGTGTTTGTCCGATATAAGCGGGTGCGCCCCCTTTTGCTGCCTCATCAAAAATTGTTAACGCCAATCTATAATCGCCAGCAGATTTGGTAACGATTGTGCTAACAATATTGCTGATAGAATTTTTGATATTGTCTATCGCACCACCCATGCTTCCGGTATAATCAATCACAAATACTACGTCCATGCCCTTTGTACAAGAAGGCGGATAAGTATTATCATCATAAGTACAGGTGCTTTTTTTACAAGAGTTTTGGGTTAATCCTAATAAAGTGCAGATCAGAATTATGCAGATTGATTTTCGGTTAATGATACTTAATATATCATTTTTATGTATGTCTATTGTTTTCATGATTATGGTCTCCTTAATTATTTTTTATCGTTACAAATTACTTTCATCTCGGTTCTACGGTTAATGGCATGTTGTGCTTCGGTACAAGTTACTCCATCGGCACATCCATTTAATAATTTGGATTCGCCATATCCTTTAGCTACTATTCTATCCCTCGCAATGCCTTGCGAAACAATATAGTCTACAGATGCATTGGCACGATTTTGAGATAAAACT
>DATJDT010000232.1:0-3400 GCA_035497275.1 Pedobacter sp. | reverse complement strand
GACCAGGTTTTGCTACAGCATTTTGATCTCTAGTTTTCTGTGGCTGTTGTTTTGGCGTATTTGGCTTAGCTTGCGGATTTGTACCTTGCTGATTGCGATTTGGATTGCGATCGTTCCTGTTATTACTTTTGTTGCGGTTATTTTTATTTCTCGACCTATCATCTAAACGAGTTAAACTATCCTGACCAACTACATTTTCATAATCATGAACCTTCTCTATCACAGCTGTCTTTTTTAATTCAACTGCTTCGTCTTTTAAGTTAGAGGGTTTTTCTCCTTTTTTGTTCATCGCCATTATTTCCTTAACGCGATCTACTTTTAAGGGAATCCAGTCTTCTTGGTTAGCATAGCTAAACCACATTAATTTCTTAAAAATATCCGTTTTTTGATGACGAGCGACGCCAACTTCTGTTTGCAACGAGTCAATACGGTCTGGAATATCCTTTAAGGCATCCAAATAGGTGTCTAATTCGTAATTTAAACAGCATTTTAGCTTACCACATTGTCCGGCAAGCTTTAACGTATTTAACGATAAATTTTGATAACGTGCCGCGGCAGTAGAAACTGTTTTAAAGTTGGTAAGCCACGTAGAGCAGCAAAGTTCTCGTCCACATGAGCCAATCCCACCCAATCTTCCTGCTTCCTGGCGCATTCCAATCTGACGCATTTCAATCCTGATCCGGAAAGTTTCTGCCATCTTTTTAATGAGCTCTCTAAAATCAACCCTACCTTCTGCTGTATAAAAAAAAGTTGCCTTCGTTTTATCCCCTTGATAATCTACATCACTAATCTTCATCGATAAATGTAAATCCAATGCCAAGGTACGAGCCTTGTGCATAGTTTCCCATTCCATATCCTTTGCCAGTTTCCACTTATCTACATCGGCTTCGGTTGCTTTTCTGTATATTTTTCTGGTAACTTGATCTAATGGCGTTTTACGACGTTTCATCTGCATTCTAACCAATTCTCCTGTTAAAGAAATATGGCCAATATCATATCCGCCAGTGGCACCTTCTACGGCAACCAGCTCACCTATCTCAAGATAAATATTATCGTTATTTAAAAAGAATTCCTTTCTAGCGCCTTTAAACTTTACTTCAACCACTTGAAAAGGAACATAATTTGAGGGCATATCTAAGTTAGAAAGCCAATCATGAACTTCCATTTTCTGACATCCACCAGTAAGGCATGAACCATTACTTTTGCATCCAGAAGGGGCACAACCGCCACCTGTCGAACAACTTCCACATCCCATATTAATTATATATATATTGAGTCCCTTTCGGGAGCGATTTAAACTTAATTATTTTAACTAGTTGTAAAGATACATCTAAAAACAGAATTTTTGGATTCGCATTACGTTCGATATGATAATGAGCTTTTTCTAGCTCTACAATTAATGCCTCAACCATGGCTAAGTTTAAGACATGTGTTGATAACTTTATAGCAACTTCTAAGGTTTGGGGAGGCAATTTAACCAACTCATCTCCACCACTTAACAGTAAGCTGCATTCACGAAGAAAATTAATCCCATACTTCAAAAAATTCTTCTGATTTTCTCTTCCCCAACTAGCAGCAGTTTCTGTAAAAGAAATCATTGCTGGCACTTTATTTCCAAAGCCCATTCTTAACCACTCTGCAAAATAACTGGCATTGTTATTTGGTAAATCATTCAATAACAGTTTTGCATCAATTAAATTTCCATCCGCCAAAAAACTATATTCCTCGGCCTGATGTGGCATCAGCTGTGCTTTATTGATTAGATATTCTTCAATCTCTGAACTATTAAGTTTTGGGATTTTGATTAATTGGGTTCGCGACAAAATAGTGGACAGAATTTGTTCTTGATTTTGTGCAACCAAAATAAATAGGGTATTTGCTGGTGGTTCTTCAATGATTTTTAACAAGGCATTTCCTTCCTTATCCAAAAATTCAGGCAGCCACATAATCAGCACTTTTGTATCGGCCTCGAATGCCTTATAACTTAGTTTTTTGATAATGTCGTGACATTCTGCAATGTTAATGTTAGCCTGTTTATTTTCTGCATTGAGCTTAGATCGCCAAATATCCAAATTAAAATAGGGATCGTTAAGCAACATTGTGCGCCATTCTTCTAATACATCTATAGAAACTTTTACATCCTTTGAAGCGAAAAAAGGATAAGAAAAATGAAGATCTGGATGAATATATTTTTCATACTTGCGACACGAAGAACATAGCCCGCAACTATCATTTTCACCTTTATCCTGACAGTTAATGTATTGTGCATAGGCAATGGCCAAAGGTAAGGCACCACTACCCTCGCTTGATAAAAAGAGCTGAGCATGGCTTACACGATTTTCTTTCACCGTTTGAATTAGCTGCTTTTTTATCTGTTCTTGGCCTATAATCTCTTTAAACTGCATTGGTGCAAAATAGGGATAATTAGCTAATTCACCAATTTGATAATTAGCTAATGGAGATTATTGTAAAATATTAGTTGATATATCAATAATTATTCAACATTGTTTACTTTTGATGGTAATTACTGCTATGGAAAAATTAAACGATACTTTTTTATACACGATAGATAAATGTTTTAGGAGCTATCATCAATTTGCACAAAAAAATGTGCGAAATGCAGGCTTTGATATTACAATAGACCAATGGCTAATTTTAAAGAATGTTGCCGAGAATCCCGATATTACACAAAACGACCTGAGCAAACTTGTTTTCAAGGATAAAGCCTCCGTTACACGAATTATTCAAATGTTGGTTAATTCTGGATTTCTCCTAAGAGAAACGCATCCCGATGATAAAAGAAGAGTAAATCTGTCGATTACTAAAAGTGGTGAAGAAATAACATTTGCCGTCGAGAAAATTGCCATTGAAAATAGAGCTGCAGCATTAAAGGGCGTTGACCCCAAATTAATAGGCGAGATGAAAGAGATCTTACAGAAAATTATCAAAAACTGTACTTTCCTTTTGCTCTGCATATTTTTAGGAACTAAAGGCCTATATGCGCAAACTACGAAAGCAGATACCACCGCAAAAAAATTAAATGAAGTTACCATTACTGGCAAAAAACAGCTGGTAGAACGTAAGCAGGGAAAAACAATTGTGAACGTTGATGCAGCGGTGACCAACGCTGGAACAACTGTTTTAGAGGTGCTGGAGAAATCGCCCGGAGTAATGGTTGATAAAAATGGCAATATCAGTTTGCAAGGAAAAGCAAGTGTATTGGTTATGATAGATGATAAACCTACTTATCTATCTGGAACTGAATTAAGTAACTTATTGGGAAGCATGAGTTCAACCCAGGTTAACCAAATTGAGTTAATTACGAGTCCGTCTGCCAAGTATGACGCTAGTGGAAATGCCGGAATTATCAATATTAAAACCAAAAAAAATAAGCAAGATG
>DATJDT010000231.1:0-5500 GCA_035497275.1 Pedobacter sp. | reverse complement strand
AGCTCGCAAATTGTTTTCCAGCCGCTATGATCTGTCCCACATTTAAATCTTGAAGTGAGGCAAGGTTTAAATGACCATATAAGCCAAATAAGGTAAAATCGGCAAGTTGATATTGCAAAATTATCGTTGCACCATAATCGCCAAAATTATCGTTAAACTTAAAGCTATGCACTTTGGCTTCATAAAAATTATAAATTGGCGTACCTGCTGGTCCCCATATATCAACTCCTAAGTGAAGCCTTCTGGGTTCTGTTGAGGTATCGAAGTGTTCACTACGACTATAAATAGTACGGTGTTCGTTATAACCTCCAATGCCATAGGTTGCACCATGTTCAATTAATTGGGCATCAACCCAGCGAGAAAATAAATCAGTATCTGCTAAAATCTCTGGGGTTAAATCCGTGTTGCTTGCCGTGAAGTTGAACGGGAATAATGAATTTGTCGCGACGTTGAAATCTACAACTTTCCCAATTTGATGATTTGGATTAGCTAAAAATGCCTGTAATTTTTGTAGCCTATTCATTGTCAAAAAATTAAGTTCCAAGTCCCACGCCACTCGCTGTTCGTTCTAAACCGAACACGTAAACATAGTTATAAATAAAGTGCGACAGCGCCCCAAAGTTTACAAATACATGCCACAATTCATGGCTATGAAAAAAGCGACTTAGCTGCTTATCCTTCGCATAATAGTAGGTTCCGCCAACATAAAACAGTCCTCCTAAAATTAACCAGGCAATAGCACTCATTGGCAATGTTTCGAGCATCTTTTTAAGAAAAGGAATAACTAGGCAGCCCATGGCAATGTATAAGCCTGTTGATACCGCTCCGTTCTTTAATCGATTAAAAATTTTAAGTAGGCAACCTACTATCGCAACTAGCCACACCATTCCGAAAATAATCCAGCGCAAGCCTCCTTCAAAAACCAATAATGCGGTTGGTGTAAATGAACCTGCAATCATCAAATAAATGCAACAGTGATCAAATTTTTGCCAAAAACGAATTCCATAGGGTGTTTTAGGCACACTGTGATAGATGGAGCTTACCCCAAAAAGAATAATCACCCCTACTCCATAAATTAAAGCAGCAGTATATTCAAAATAATTAATTGCTTTATGCAGCAAAAGATACAATCCTGGAATAGCTAAAAGAGCAGGAACAAAGTGGGTAAAAAAGTTTCCAGGCTCACGGATATACCTATTGCTGATCATCAGTCTCTTCGCCGGTTTCCTTACGTTCGCTTGCTATTTTATCAAAGATTTTATCCATGTGCTCTACATACTCATTGGTGTCATCCACAAAAAATGACAATGTAGGAATTACCCTAGCTTGGTGACGAATGCGAGAACCTAATTTATATCTTATTTCACTTGCATGAGAATTTACGGTTGCAACCGATAAACTAGTGTTATTTGTATTTAAAAAGCTTAGGTAAACTTTAGCGACAGCCAAATCTGGTGAAACTCTCACTTTCGTAATCGTAACTAATGTATTTGGCAAATATGCAGCCCCTTCACGCTGAAAAATAGCAGCAAGCTCTTCCTGTAATAAACCTGCAAATTTCTGTTGTCTTTTAGTTTCCATAATATTTATTTCTTTACTTCATTTAAAACGAATTGCCAAGAGGGGTATCTCGATCCCGTTTTGGTTTGTATTTGATAGATAGTTAGCATGCCAGAATCAAAGTAACCTGCCATTGCAATACTTGTTCGTGCTTCTGAGGGCTTGAATAATGTACCTGCAATATAACCCTTTTCGCCGTTCTCTGCACGTTTTTTATCAAAAGCTGACTTTGAGTTTACCCATTCTGCATGGGTTTTCTCGCCAGTAAAGTAAGGTAAAAGCCATTCTACTGATTTTTTTAAAGAATTTCCTTCACTTGATTGGTAGGTATAAAAATCATTTTGATGATTAGCGGCTCTGGTTAAAATTGTAGCAGCTACCAATAAGGGATCTATGTCGTACACATGATAATGTAGCGCATCTCTTTCATGGAAATCGAGGCTACTGCCATCGCTTTTTAAATTATCAGCAATTTGAACTTCATAACGTTCCGCAGCATATTGCAGTAAAACTTTATCTTCCAGCGCCGCTGCAACTTGAGTAATAGCTTTTATACGATGCGAATTCCAATTATTAAAACTCTTTCCACTTCTTTTATTAGCTAGCGCTAAGTCGAATGTTTTCATTTCTTGTTTAGCTACTACGGTTAACCATAGTTTAACTGCCGATGCTACTGCTGGCTTTAAATCAGTTTTCAGCAAATCGTAGGTAAAGATAATTCGATCTAAATTGGTGTCATTGATAGGATTGCCCTGAGGCTGATTACGTTTTGCCCAAGCTAGTAAAAACTCGCTCGCTTTATCAAGGTATTTTGAAGAGGATGTTACTTTATAAGCAAGACCTAGTGCATATACTTTTTGCATATCCTCTATTGATTTCCACGTTTTCGTTTTGCGAGGATCACCTTGCAGGATTCCTTCTGACAAAATGGTATCCGCAGGATTTGGCTTGGCCATCAACGCTTCATCAGCAATTTTCGACAAAGCCTGCCATTGATTTTTCACATCAGCATCCGTATTGATCAGCATTTTTAGCTTAGCTATCTCGGCCGCTTTTAAGCTTACGATTTGAGCTTTGACACTAAGAAAAAACGCGCAGCAAATGCTGAATAGAAAAAGTTTTTTCATCCTGTGTATTAATATAATAACTTATCGTATGGATATCTTTTAGTATGAATATCCTTTACTTTATCATACAATAGTTGCTTAAACTCTTCTATATTTTCTTTACGTGTTGCGGATATAAAAATTGCAGGTGCATTATGATGCGCCATCCAGCTCTTCTTAAAATCGGCCAGCGTTAATGGGCGCGTTTCTTCTTCCTCAACGTTAAACTCATCTGCAGCTGGGGTTACATAGGCATCAATTTTATTGAAGATCATAATGGTATCCTTATCTCTCGCACCTAAATCATTTAAAGTTTCATTAACCGTATGGATTTGATCTTCGAAATTTGGGTGTGAAACGTCAACCACATGGATTAAAATATCCGCTTCCCTAACCTCGTCCAAGGTAGACTTGAAACACTCTACCAAGTGGTGGGGAAGTTTCCTAATAAAACCAACGGTATCTGATAATAGAAATGGTAAATTTTCAATCACTACCTTACGAACGGTAGTATCTAAAGTCGCAAATAGTTTATTCTCCGCAAATACATCCGATTTAGAAAGCATATTCATAATGGTTGATTTACCCACATTGGTATAGCCAACCAAAGCAACGCGAATTAATTGTCCACGGTTTTTACGCTGCGTCTCGTTCTGGCGATCGATTAATTTTAGGCGCTCTTTCAGTAACGAAATCTTCTCCAAAATCATCCTTCTATCACTTTCAATTTGCGTTTCACCCGGCCCACGCATTCCAATACCACCTTTTTGGCGTTCCAAGTGGGTCCATAACCGAGTTAATCTCGGCAACAAATATTGCAATTGCGCCAGTTCAACTTGTGTCTTAGCCTGTGCAGTTTGAGCTCTTCCAGCAAAAATATCGAGAATTAAATTACTCCTATCTAAAATTTTAACTTGTAGTTCACGTTCAATATTCCGCAGTTGCGATGGTGAAAGTTCATCATCGAAAACTACCATATCTATTTCTTCCGCTTTTACATAAGTCTTTATTTCTTCCAGTTTACCAGTCCCCACAAAAGTTGCCCGATCGGGGCGAAGCATTTTTTGTGTAAATACCTTCTCCACTGCGCCACCTGCTGTATCCACTAAAAAGGCCAACTCGTCAAGATATTCTTTTGTTTGTTCGGGCTTTTCACCGGGTGTAATGACCCCAACAAGCACAGCTCGTTCTTGTTTAAGAGCGGTATCGTATGTTTTTTGTTTTCCCATAGTATAAGGCACAAATATACGAAAGTTCTACGGACTCGCCGACTTCCGTACGTAAGGCAACTGTAGCGTTTCATCAACCTTACTCGTTTTAGCTCTGAACCAACACCTCTCTATGAAAAGCATCATGATCTGCTTCTTTTTATCTTTTGCTTTTTTTGCGCAGGCACAAAAAGGAACTACAACTTTTTCTGTAAGTTATGGTGACGGCAAAGGCATCTACAAGCCAATTTTAGCAAAAGCTGAAATGTTAGGGACTTATACCAAGGGCCCTATTCGTACTTTCGATCTAAGTTTGGTAGGGGCTATCAGTAAAATAGCATCTCTAGAAATCGGGACTTCCTTACTCAATCACCAATATCAATTTACCGAATTTACGGCGCTTGGAAACCTAGTTACCGAAAGTAGATCAATTAATACGCTCGTTTTCCCTATCAAATTGCGCTTCGATATCTTGAAATACTTTTTTATTAGTGGAGGTTTTATGTTGCATACTGATGTAGGGGAGCACGGAAGTGATTTAGATTTCGGTGTTGGCATTGGCGTTGGTGTACAATATTATTTCAAAAATAAATATGGCGTTTTTATTTACCTACAAAGAAATATCCATAGATTAACGGTGGGTTTGGTAGAAGAACATGTAGCCTTCGGATTAGCTTATCGTTTTCAATAAAATTAAGATCCTAAAGCTTCCCTACAAAGTCCCGTATGGCCTGCCCAGGATCTTGGGTTTTCATGAAGTTTTCGCCGATTAAAAACCCGTTATAACCAACTTTTTTAAGTTCTTTAATTACCTCAGGGTTATCGATTGCACTCTCTGAGATTTTCAAAAATTCATTTGGGATTTTATCAACCAAATCAAAGGAGGTTTGAATGTTAACAGTAAAGTTCCCCAAGTTCCGGTTATTCACACCTATGGCGTCTAAATTCGGACAAATGCTCCGCTCCAATTCTTTCAGATCATGTACTTCCAATAACACGCTTAAGCCTAAACTTTGTGCAAATTTTCCAAATTGAACAATTTGCTGTGGAGTTAAAATAGAGGCGATCAACAATATTAGATCAGCTCCCCAAGCTTTTGCCTCCAAAATCTGATATTCATCAATCATAAAATCTTTGCGCAGAATAGGAATTTGGTTTACCGCCCTTGCCGCGATTAAATCTTCAGCCTTGCCACCAAAAAAGTCTGTGTCTGTTAGCACCGATAACGCAGAGGCCCCAGCCTCATTATAGGCTTTAGTTACAGTTTCAACTGCTGCAGTACCATTGATTAAACCTTTAGAGGGCGATTGCCTTTTAAACTCAGAGATAATTCCTGTACGATTTTCAGCTAAAATGAAATCCTTGAAAATCAAAGGCTTTCTATCGAAGTTCGGAAAAGCCTCCAACTGTTGTATACTCATGTTTTGTTTAGCTAGCGCAACCTCTTCTTTTTTGCGAATTACTATTTTATCTAATATTGACATATTCCTATCTGCGTCATTGCGAGGCACGAAGCAATCTCCTTACTTACATTATCCTTTAGGATTGCTTCGTACATCGCAATGACGACTTAGTTAGTTAATTAATTTTCCAACCAATTCTTCATCATTTGTTTTCCACTTGGTG
>DATJDT010000230.1:0-1656 GCA_035497275.1 Pedobacter sp. | reverse complement strand
ACCATTCCTACGACCAATTTTGGCCTTGCAACTTTGGCAGGATAGGCAGTATTGGTACTTGTTGGTTTAGTCCATTTTTGGGCAAAAGACGAAAAGCCCGTTAGCATTAAAAACAATAGATAAAAGTGTCTAAATTTCATTTGTATCAGATTAGTGTGTGCCCGTAAAAATAATAAATGCAATATGAACAGATGATGAATTTTTCATATTATTTCTGCTACAACAAAAGTGCTACCTCCAATAAAAATGAGGTCGTTTTTGCTGGCAGAAATCTTAGCTTTTGCGGCTGCTTCTTTAACGGTTGAGTAAACACTACCTTTAAGCCCAAAAGCACTTGCTTGCATCGCCAATTCTTCGGCAGAAAGTGCCCTCTCTAAACCTGGAGCACAAAAGTAATAGTGAGCATTTCTTGGTAAGATCATTAAGATATTGCTAATATCCTTATCTTTTACCATGCCAATTACAAAATGTAATTTTTGATGAGGAGTTGCATTAATGTTTTTCAGCACCTCTGTAATTCCAGCTATGTTATGACCAGTATCGCAAATTACAAGGGGGTTTTTGCTTAATGTTTGCCATCTCCCTTGTAAACCAGTTATTTTTTTAACATTTCGTAGTCCACTATAAATTGCATCATCTGAAATTTTATAGCCTAGATCTTGTAACTGATTGATAGATTCTATGACCGTTAGAATGTTTTTCTGTTGATATTTTCCAGTTAAATCGAGTTTTAATTCGGGATAAATAGAATTATCTTGTTTCTGTACAGTTACTACAAGTTTCGAGTTTTGAACCTTTGATTCTTTTAGTTTTAACAGTTTATCGGCAAAGTAGATTGGAGCGTTTTCAAATTTTGCCTTGTCAAGAAAAACACCTTCTGTTTCCTCGTGTTGTTCACCAATTACTACTGGAACACCTTTCTTGATAATTCCAGCCTTCTCTTTTGCAATTTCTGTTAAGGTGTTTCCGAGAATATTGGTATGGTCTAAACTAATATTAGTAATGACTGCGAGTTCGGGAGTGATCACATTTGTAGAATCTAATCGACCTCCTAAACCAACTTCAATTACTGCGAAATCAACTTTTTCTTTTGCAAAGTAATCAAATGCCATGGCAACGGTTACCTCAAAAAAAGATGGTTCAACTTCTTGGATTAACCTTTTTTGTGTCTTTACAAAATTTATTACGTTTGATTTCGGGATCATCTTTCCGTTTATACGGATTCGTTCCCTAAAATCTTTTAAATGTGGTGATGTATACAAACCAGTCTTATAGCCAGCTTTTTGTAATATGGCAGCCAACATATGTGAGGTAGAACCTTTTCCATTTGTTCCAGCTACATGGATCGATTTAAATTTGTGCTGGGGATTGGCTAATGCTGCACATAAAACTAATGTATTATGTAAATCTTTTTTTAAAGCAATAGCTCCCACTCTGGTAAACATCGGGAGTTTGCTGTATAAGAAATCTAGCGTCTGTGGGTAGTTCATTAAGAGACTAAGCTTGCTTTATTTCACCTTAAAATTAAAAACTACGACAAAGGTTCTATTTTCTAATCCAGAAGCCATGTTATCTAAGGTTGCATCTTTAATAGCATCTTCACATATTCTAAATAATTTTTGGTCTGAAAAGGTTGTTCCTTTTGCTCCAGCAATT
>DATJDT010000229.1:0-2196 GCA_035497275.1 Pedobacter sp. | reverse complement strand
TAATGTTGCAGAACTATTATAACAACTGTTAAGTGCATTACTTTGCGCACCAGTAAAGGTAGGGCGTGGTGCAGTACGTGTTACACTATATACATTTATATTTTGCGCAAGGCCAACCCCCACTAGCGAAGTTACCGTAATCTTAACCCTATCAAACAACGCACCTGGAGCAACTGCCAACCTTACGGGTGTACCGTTGCCTAACAACGTCAATAAATCTAAATTTAATAAGGTATTAGCAGGATTAGAGGAAACGAGGTTATCACCTAAATAAGTCTCTATTAAAACATTGTTCAGCAAGCCCAAAGTAAGCAAAGCTGGGTCAACATTCATTTTAATGTTAAGCTCATCAGTAGCAACTGTTGGTTCGGCAAAATAAATATTCTGGCTAATTGATCCAGCAATGCTAATAACCCCTAAACCAACTTGAGAAGCGGTATTTGGATTATTATCGATTGCAAATTCTGGATTGGTCACACCGGCTTTACCTAAACCTAATAAACCAGCAGTTAAACCTGCACCTTCAAAATCAGTCGCAAAAGCAGGGTCACATGCTCCTGCACCGCTGCTATAAAATGCACCATAAACCTTGGTTTCGTTATTTGCCCCAAGCAATAATGCATCTGTATTATCTTTAATATAAACACGGTCATATGCTGCAGTTGGCCTTATGGCTATGTAAAACAAACCAGCTGCATCTTTAACAATTCTTAAATTGGTACTTGCAAATGCCCCTGAACTAGAGCCAGTGGGCAATACAGCCGTATTTCCATTTCTGGCACCAACCGTAAAATAATGGTCACCTAACACAACCCCTCCTACTACGTTAGCCAACAAACTTCCTAAGTTCCCTTGTAACAATAGGTTTAGTACATCTTCATTGAAATCTATCCGTATATAAGTTGTTTTATTAGCCGGAATAGAACTTGGAAATACCAGTTCTAGCTCACCGCTATATTTTCCTGCACCAAATGCTAGTCCACCATATGATTTTACAGTAGCGTAATTGGCTGTATTAGCATCTGTAGCAAAAGTTGGATTATCTACCGATATAGATTTTACATTTGCCGTAGTCGCATAAACACGTTGTGCATACGATTTCGAAAAGTTTAGCGTTAATAAGACAACAAAAAGGGGAAAAAGGATCCAGTTTATGGACCATTTTGAACTTGTAGAGGTCAACTTCATAAGATAGGAATTAGGTAAACTGTATTTATAGTACAATTTTACCTATAGCAAGCCTATATCTTATTGTTCGTTTTATTCAATTTAGCTAATATAAAAAAATAGCTGTTCAAAATGTTCAAGTAAGGTAAGTATTAGTAAAAACCGCTATATTAGGCTCCTTTTGCAACTTTTCAGTTACAATATGGTAGTACCCTCGACTTGAAAATTCAAAATTATCGACTTTATTTAGTAACTTTATATAAGTTATTACCAACTCAAATCCCATTCTTTTAAGCCCACCCTAAGTCCACGTCAGGTCCACGGTAAGTCCACCTCAAGTCCACGGTAATAGGCTCGTTACAGGCTTGTTCCTATATGTACCCCATATCCCTCACCTACCTGTCACCCCTAGCCCCAATTTCCGAACATAACTAAATTTCTTTTTATCGCATAAGCTAATATTCATTTAGATTTGTAATCTTTATAAAAATTAGCTTTTAATTACTATTCCATGAAGCCACAAGAAAGTATTCCTTTAACGGGTTATCAGAAATTCGTTATTTTTATCCTTGCCATTACACAATTTACAGTCATTTTAGATTTTATGGTGATGTCGCCCCTGGGCGATATGTTAATGAAATCACTAACACTTAAACCTTCGGCTTTTGGCTTTGCCGTATCTGCTTACGCTTTTAGTGCAGGAATTTCTGGCTTACTAACTGCAGGATTTGCCGATCGGTTTGACCGCAAGAAACTATTTCTATTTTTCTATATTGGCTTTATTGGAGGAACAATTTTTTGTGGACTAGCCAACACTTATGCAGAACTGGTAGCGGCAAGAATTATTACCGGCTTGTTTGGAGGCGTAATTGGCTCCATTTCTATGGCCATCATCACCGATCTTTTTGATTTAAATCAGCGAGGCAGAGTAATGGGTTTCATCCAAATGGGGTTTGGAGGAAGCCAGGTATTAGGCGTTCCTATTGGTTTATATCTAGCTAATGCATGGGGATGGGAAGCCCCTTTTTG
>DATJDT010000228.1:0-3145 GCA_035497275.1 Pedobacter sp. | reverse complement strand
GGTTCGACAGTCAGACACTTGCAATAGATCAAGGCCCGATTATAGTCATGATCGCAAATTACCGTAGCAAACTATTGAGGAATTTATTTGTGATCGCTCCAGAAATAAAAACAGGAATGAAAAATTTGGGATTTACAAGTCCTAATCTTTAAAAACAAACGAATGAAATTAGTCTATATTATTTGCCTGTCCTTAATTTTTAGCAGTTGCGGAACACAACAAAAAAGCCCTTTGGTTATTCAGAAAAGTTTAACCGATAATGAATTACTCACTTTAGTACAAAAACAAACTTTCAACTATTTCTGGGATGGTGCTGAACCTATTTCAGGTTTAGCTAGAGAACGCTTCCATAGTGATAATATTTATCAGCAAAACGATAAAGATGTCGTAGCAACCGGTGCTGTGGGGTTTGGCGTAATGTCTATTTTAGTTGGTATTGAAAGAAAATTTATCACTAGAGCACAAGGATATGAACGACTAAAAAAGGGGGTCGATTTCTTAGAAAAAGCAGAACGCTTTCATGGCGCATGGCCACATTGGATTTATCCTACTGGCAAAGCAAAACCCTTTAGTAAATTTGATGATGGCGGAGATTTGGTTGAAACAGCTTATCTTGCCCAAGGCCTTCTATGTGTGAGACAATATTTTGCAAATGGAAATGCTAAAGAGAAAGCTCTTGCTGAACAAATCGATAAATTATGGAAAGGCATAGAATGGGATTGGTATCGCAATGGAGACAAAAATGTACTCTATTGGCATTGGTCGGCCAATGTAGGATGGAAAATGAATTTTGCAGTAACAGGATATAATGAATGCTTAATCATGTACATCATGGCTGCCGCCTCTCCTACTCATACCATCCCAGCAGAAGTTTATCATCAGGGCTGGGCAAAAAACGGAGCAATCAATACAGATATAAAGCCTTATGGCTTCCCAATTAAATTAGCTCATAACGGTCAAAAAAATAGCGTAGGTCCATTATTTTGGTCGCAATACTCCTACCTAGGCCTCGATCCCCGTGGGCTAAAAGATCGTTATGCGAACTATTGGACAGAGGTCCAAAACCATGCCCTAATCCATCATGCTTACAGCATCGAAAACCCAAAAAAATATAAAGGTTACGGCGATGATACATGGGGCTTAACAGCCAGCTATTCTGTAAAAGGTTATGCGGGACACAGCCCATCTGAAGATTTAGGCGTAATCTCTCCAACGGCAGCCTTATCTTCGTATCCCTACACGCCAAAAGAATCAATGAAGATGATCCGTCACTTATATGAGGACTTAGGCGATAAGGTTTGGGGGGAATTTGGCTTTTATGATGCTTTTAGTGAAACAGCAAACTGGTATCCTAAACGCTATCTGGGAATTGACCAAGGGCCGATAGTAGTAATGATCGAAAACGGTCGAACAGGTTTACTTTGGAACCTCTTTATGAGTGCTCCAGAAGTTAAAGCCGGATTAAAGAAACTGGACTTTCAAAGTCCCACATTATAAAGACTAAATACACAACCGATGAAAAGAATTATTCCTATATTTTTTTTAACTACACTCTTTAATTTCACTTTCGCTCAAAAGCAAAAAACAATTCCGCCTGCACAGCAGAAAATGGATGTCTTTATCAGCAATCTACTAAGCAAAATGACTTTAGACGAAAAGATAGGCCAGCTAAATCTACCTGTAGCATCGGGTGATATTACCACTGGACAAGCTAATAGTTCGGATATAAGCAATAAAATAAAAGCTGGGCAAGTTGGTGGCCTCTTTAACATTAAAGGTATTGATAAAATTAGGACTGCCCAACAATTAGCCGTTGAGAACAGCCGTTTAAAAATACCTTTATTGTTCGGAATGGATGTAATACATGGTTACCATACCGTATTTCCAATTCCCCTCGGATTAAGCGCAACATGGGACATGGATGCAATCAAAAAATCTGCTCGGGTAGCGGCGATTGAAGCAAGTGCAAGTGGTATTAATTGGACCTTCTCTCCCATGGTCGATATTGCCCGGGACCCTCGTTGGGGAAGGGTTTCTGAAGGAAGTGGAGAAGATCCTTACTTAGGTTCACAAATTGCAAAGGCGATGGTTACTGGATATCAAGGTAAATTGCAAGCTAACAATGAAATTTTGGCTTGCGTGAAACATTATGCACTATATGGAGCTGCAGAAGCTGGGAGAGATTACAATCCGGCCGACATGAGTCGCCTTAAAATGTATAACGAATACTTCCCTCCTTACAAGGCCGCAGTAGAAGCTGGCGCAGCTAGTATCATGGCTTCTTTCAATGAGGTTGAAGGTATTCCAGCAACTGGCAGCAAATGGCTGATGACCGAAGTATTGAGAAACCAATGGGGATTTAAAGGTTTTGTAGTTACCGATTACACCGGTATTCCAGAAATGATCGATCATGGAATGGGTGATTTACAAACAGTTTCGGCATTGGCATTAAATGCAGGTATTGATATGGATATGGTAGGTGAAGGATTTCTTTTAACTTTAAAAAAGTCACTAGCAGAGAAAAAGGTTACGATAACGCAAATAAATAATGCTTGTCGTTTAATTCTTCAAGCTAAATATAAATTAGGATTATTTACAGATCCTTACAAGTTTTGTGATGTTAGTAGAGCTGAAAAAGAGGTTTTCACCCCAGAAAATCGTCAGATAGCCAGAGAAATTGCCGCGGAAAGCTTTGTGTTATTAAAAAATAAAAACAATGTTCTTCCATTAAAACAAACAGGTACAATTGGTTTAATTGGTCCTTTAGCTGATAATACTGCTAACATGTACGGCACATGGAGCGTTGCAGCTTTATTAGATAAATCGGTAACCGTACTTCAAGGATTAAAAAATGCCTTAGGTGCAAATGCAAACATTTTAACTGCAAGGGGTTCAAATTTCTTAGCCGATTCGTTAATGGAACATCGATATGTTAACGTTCATAATCCAACCTACAAAAGAGATTCAAGATCAGAAGCTGAAATGATCAAAGAGGCATTAGAGGTTGCGAAAAAATCGGATGTCGTTGTAGCTGTAATGGGTGAAGGTTCTGAATTTAGCGGTGAAAGCAGCAGTGTTACTTCCATTGAAATTCCGCAAACCCAGAAAAACCTATTAAAAGAGCTTGCTAAAACTGGTAAGCCCG
>DATJDT010000227.1:0-4339 GCA_035497275.1 Pedobacter sp. | reverse complement strand
AGTGGAGAAATTACAGCAGAGCGGATTAAAGAAAGACGTATACAAGTTCCTACCTTAATTCAAAAGGCCTTTAATGCCGTAATGTTTAATCATCCTGATAAAATAATAGAATACAAGGGAATGCAAAAGGTTATCTTGGCGATTGTAAACGAGTATGTTAGCATCATCTTAGATCAGGATCTAAAGCAGACGCCATTTAATATCATTAGTTTGGAGCAAAAAGTAGAAGCTGAGATCTCTTTTCCCCTTCATGAAAAGGAGGCAAGCGTAAAGATTTTTGGCTATATAGATAGAGTTGATGTAAAAGATGGTATAACGAAGATAATCGACTATAAGACCGGGAGTGATAAGCTAACTTTTAAAGATATTCCCGAACTTTTTAATTCGGACGGTAAGCATATTAACAAAGCATTAATTCAAACCTTGCTATATACCTATACTTACGAACAGTTTGCCGGCAAAACTTGTGTAGAGCCAAATTTGTATATCGTTAAAACAATGAGCCAAGATGGAATTTGGTTTAAGTCGGGCCGTCAAAATTTAGCGGGCGACTATCTAGAGGAGATCAAACCTGAATTTTTAAATGAACTGCGTAAAAAATTAACCGAATTATTTGAAGCGCCTTACTTCGTGGTGAGTGCAGTGCCTGATAATTATAAGTACTCGATCTACAAGACCCTTTTTGGAAAATAGCAAACGAAGCTAGCGCGACTAAGACTTACGAAGTGTATTTCGTTTCGTCATTGCGAGGTACGAAGCAATCTTATATCTTTAGCGTATGTTAACCTTAAACTTTAAAGAATTTCCTGTTCTTACTACAGAAAGATTAATTCTTCGGGAGCATGCATTAACTGATGCGCCGACTTTATTTAAGATGCGCATCAATGAAGATGTGATGCGTTATATCCATAGAGAACGACCAAAAACAATTGGTGATATCGAAACATTTATAACTGCTTTTAATGAGGGATTTAAACAAGGCCAACATTTAGCCTGGGTTATAGCTTTGAAAGAAAATCCAGATATAATGATTGGTTCTATTGGCTACTGGCGAACTAATTTTGAAAATCACAGAGCAGAAATTGGGTATATGCTTCATCCAGCATATTGGAGACAAGGCATCGTTTCGGAAGCATTAAAAGCAACCATAGATTTTGGCTTTAAAGAAATGAAATTACATAGCATACAAGCAAATGTTAGTCCGGTGAATAATGCTTCCAAAGAAATTTTATTAAAACATGGCTTTGTAAAAGAGGCTTATTTTAAAGAAGATCACTACTTTAATGGAGAGTTTTTGGATAGCGAGGTTTTTGGGCTGATTACTCCAAACCGTTGAGTCCTTTAAGAAATTCACTGTCTTACACTTATACAAAGTGTAATTAAACCGAGCTTGCGAGCTCATTAAACCCGCTAAAAAAACAACGTAACAATATCAATAAACACTACTTTAATATTACGATACAATAGTTATATTTGCGGACGGTAATTTTTGAATTAAACAATGAGAGAGATCCAATTTAGAGAAGCACTTCGTGAAGCATTGAGCGAAGAGATGCGTAAAAACGAGAACATTTTTTTAATGGGCGAAGAAGTTGCGCAATATAACGGTGCATATAAAGTTAGTCAGGGTATGTTAGATGAATTTGGCGACAAGCGCATCATTGACACGCCAATTGCAGAGCTTGGTTTTGCAGGTATCGGCATCGGTGCTGCAATGAATGGATTAATCCCGATTGTAGAGTTCATGACTTTCAATTTCTCATTAGTGGCAATCGACCAAATTATCAATGCAGCAGCAAAGATTTTATCGATGAGCGGTGGTCAGTTTTCTGTTCCAATTGTTTTCCGTGGACCAACAGGTAATGCCGGTCAATTAGGCGCTCAGCACTCTCAGAACTTTGAGAACTGGTTTGCTAATTGTCCCGGATTAAAAGTAGTTGTTCCATCAACACCGTATAATGCAAAAGGCTTGTTAAAAGCTGCTATCAATGATCCAGATCCAGTTATTTTTATGGAATCTGAAGTAATGTATGGTGATAAAGGCGAAGTGCCAGAAGGTGAATATACTTTAGAAATTGGTAAAGCGCAAGTTGTTAAACAAGGAACTGACGTAACGATTGTAACTTTCGGTAAAATGTTAACCCGTGTTGTTAATCCAGCAGTAGAAGAATTAGCTAAAGACGGCATCAATGCAGAGGTAGTAGATTTGTTAACTGTTCGTCCGATTGATTATGCAACCATTATAGAATCAGTTAGAAAAACAAACCGTTTAGTAATCGTTGAAGAAGCTTGGCCATTGGCTTCGATCTCTTCTGAAATTACGTTTAACGTTCAGAAAAATGCATTCGATCATTTAGATGCGCCAATTTTACGTATTACTTGTGCAGATGTTCCACTTCCATATGCACCAACTTTAATTGCGGCAAGCTTACCTAATGCAGAGAGAGTTGTAAAAGCGGTAAAAGAAGTAATGTACGTTAACAAATAACAGTAATTTGGCGAGCAACGAATAATTGCCCCGAGTATATTTTATCATCTCGAATTAACTTGTCATCCAGAGCGAACGCGAAGGATCTAAAATATAAATCCCCTAAGATTTTTCTTAGGGGATTTTTTTATTCCAAATCCCGAATAACCTAAGCACTTCTCATTATCGATATGCAAAAGGTAGTTTTAAGCCTTACGAGTTAAAACTGAGGTAATACTTGGTGAACACTAAATAATCCTAAAACCTTGTAATCCTAAAAATCCTAACTAAATTTGCTGTTAGTATGGATACACATTTTCAAAGCATCGCCACCAGTCTAAACATCGCTATCAAACAAGTTAGCGCAACTTTAGCTTTATTAGATGAAGGAGCAACTGTTCCTTTTATTTCGCGCTACCGTAAAGAAGTTACTGGCAGTTTAGATGAGGTTCAAGTGGCTGCTATTAGAGATTTAGCACAACAACTACGTGAGTTAGATAAACGCCGAGAAGCTATCTTAAAATCGCTAGTAGAGCTGGAAAAACTAACACCAGAACTAGAAAAGAAAATTAACGAGGCAAAAACAATAACTGCCTTAGAAGATATTTATTTGCCTTATAAGCCAAAACGTAAAACCCGGGCATCGGTAGCCAAAGAAAAAGGTTTAGAGCCATTGGCACTCCGAATCTTATCGCAAAGCCGAATTGAGCCCGAGCAAGAGGCTGCCGTCTATATCAACGATAAAAAGGGCGTAACGAATGTGATTGATGCATTGGCGGGTGCAAGAGATATTATTGCTGAAATAATCAGTGAAAATATTGACGCTAGAACAAAGATGCGCCACCATTTCACGCAAAAAGCAACTTATAAAACAGTTGTAGTTAAAGGAAAAGAAGAAGCTGGGATCAAGTATAAAGATTATTTTGAATGGGAAGAAAGTGCAAAGAATGCCCCATCCCATCGAGTATTGGCCATGCGCAGAGGTGAGCAAGAAGGGTTCTTGAAATTGGATGTGCTTCCTGCTGATGAGGATGCCATTACCTTATTGGAAAACCAATTTATTACGGCGAAAAACGCTTGTGCAGATCAGGTGCAATTGGCAATTATCGATGGATATAAAAGATTGCTTCGCCCTGCGATGGAAACAGAATTAAGGGCTTTAACAAAGCAAAAAGCAGATGAGGAGGCCATTAAAGTTTTTGCAGAAAATGCACGTCAACTTTTGCTAGCGGCACCAATGGGGCAAAAAAGTGTGTTAGCTATCGATCCTGGTTTTAGAACAGGCTGTAAAGTAGTTTGCTTAGATAAACAAGGAAAATTAGTAGAAAATACCACCATTTACCCGCATACTGGTCAGGGGAACTTGAAAGATGCCGAATGGCAGTTGAGGCAGTTGTGTGAAAAGCATGAAATTGAGGCTGTCGCCATAGGAAACGGTACAGCTGGAAGAGAAACGGAAACCTTCGTAAGGGGGTTAAAAATCCCGAATGTGGTCATTGTAATGGTGAATGAAAGCGGTGCCTCTATTTACTCGGCATCACCGTTGGCTAGAGAAGAATTTCCAACACAAGATATAACGGTTAGGGGCGCTGTTTCAATTGGTCGCCGACTAATGGATCCACTTGCTGAACTGGTTAAGATAGATCCAAAATCGATCGGTGTAGGGCAATATCAACATGATGTTGATCAAAATAAATTACAGCAAAGTTTAGATGATACCGTAATTAGCTGTGTAAATGCTGTTGGAGTGGAATTAAATACAGCGTCTAAACAAGTATTGGCCTATGTTTCTGGCTTAGGCGATACCTTAGCGCAAAATATTGTAAATTATCGTAATACAAATGGTGCTTTTAAGAACCGTGAAAGTTTAAA
>DATJDT010000226.1:0-2756 GCA_035497275.1 Pedobacter sp. | reverse complement strand
GAGGAACTTGTTCCCACAACAAATTAGCGCTATCAAAAATGAAGTGGCTAACCTTAAATCCTTCCTCGTTAACGATAGCTTCAAATCCTTCCTGTCTTTCTACGGACCATTGATAATCTTTAAAACCAAAAAACGCATAGTTTTTATACCCCTTTTCAATGAAGTACTTAGCCGCCATCTCCCCCATACCCCTGTTATTGCCCCAAATATTGATATGCCCCTCAAACATTTTTTTATAGGGTACAATGATGAGAGGGATATTTAATTCAATCAAACTTTGCAACCCTTCAATTTCTCTCGTCAGGACGCCATCAGGCTTCCAATCAATTACTCTATTAATAAGGCTTACATCATTTTCGCCATGGATGTATTTTGGAGAATGAAAAAAGAAATTAAACTTACCGTGAAGCTTGTTATACTTTGTAATTCCTTGAAGTAAATCCCGATCATATGTTCGAGAAATATCAAGCAATACAGCAATCTTCAGCTTTTTTTTCATTCGTCCTTTTTTTCATCCTAAAAGTAATGAAAATCTTTAACCCACAAATGGGAACAGAACAAATAAATCTAAAGGGCAAAAATGGCTACCAAACTTTTATCCTTTGTTTACCACTTTGTTTAATCTCAAAGGCTCCAGGTGAGGGGTTGGCTGAATTACGTTTATTCCCTAAGTAATCGGTATTGATTTTTAATACCGAGCCATCTGTGTTCTCGAAAGGTAAGTTAGGAATAACTGCAGGTTTTAAGGTTTGCGTGGTTACCAGTTCCCTTTTCTGCTCTAGAAGCCAGTTTTTATCTAAACTGATTTCTAGGTAAATACCATCTTTCTCCTTGATAAGTTTGGGTGCTGCATCAAAATCTGGCTTGTTTAATTCACCACTTGCCTTTGTGTTTTTTGCTTTAAGAGCTTCAGTGGCACTTAATCCCGGCCAGCCAAACACATTTTTTACTTTGCGAAGATTTACACCTTTCGTATAAACATTGCCTGCCATAGTCGATTGCAACAGGCTTTTATGGTAACCTGTTACATCGCCGTTTCTCACATAAAGATTATTGATAAGCTGAACATCGCCACCGGGATTATCTGGCAATGCAACTACAAAAGTAGCATGAGGAAGGTGATAAGGTGTTAAACGAAGATCATGTGAGTAAGGATGAATACCACCAGCTAACATATTATGTACAATGGCAGTACCCTGACTATTCATCATCAAATTCCATTTAGATAAAAATATATTATTAGCTACCAAGGTTGGCCCGTGGCTTACTTCTATAAATAAATCACAATCATTATCGTACATCAAATTATTTTTCAGCTGTGCGCCTTGTGCCATCCAATCTAACCATACACCCAAAACAGTATTGTAAATCTGATTATTGTTAATTTCAACATCTACTGCTCCATGGAATTTTATGCCTGCCATTTCCCAGCCTCCAAATAAGCGAGACATATGTATATCATGAATGGTATTACCTTCTATTTTACTAAAAGCGCAACCCATACTACCTACAATTCCTGTTTGCTCGCAATAGGCGACCGTATTATTCCGAACAATATGACCTCCAACAGTACCCTTATTCCAGCCAAATGCCAATGCTCGATCAATAGTTCCCGCATACCCTTCGGCAGATTCTGTGCCTTTATTGTCGTGTTCATCACCATACTTCCCTAAAGAAATACCCGAACATTTGGAATATCGAACGATATTGTTTTCTATAATCCATCCTTTACTCCAGTTTGTACCAATCAATCCTTGTTGCTCGGCCGTAGGTGGCGCCCAATTGGTAGCCGCCTGTTCTAGTATAAATCCTTTAACAGTTAGATAGTTTATGAATGGTTTATTGGGATAAAAAACCGTTTCTCTTGCATTTATCTCTACGCTTTCTTGATTTGGATCGCTATTTTTAAACTGTGCCCAAATGGTGGTAGTACTAGAATCTACTTGTGCAGTCCAAAGCAAATTTTTATCATTTGCAACCTTAAATACCTCTTCCTTTGCTGCTGCTTCCATGAGCCAATTGCCATTGAGGTATACCTCGCCCCTCAGGTATTTTCTATCCTTAGGTTTAGGCGCAAACCAGTCTCCTTTGATCAATTCTTTATAAGGATTAAATTTCCCGAAGAAAACATTTGGGATTTTTACTTCCCAAGTATCATTTGCTAGTTTTTTCCAGCCCTTGATCAGCTCTGACCCTTTAACTACTACTTTCTCGCCTTTGGCAGCTTGATAAGTAATTCGCTTGTTGTTTGAATCACCTCCTCTAGGTGGCACAATAGATTCGCGATATATGCCTGCATGCACAGTAATTATATCACCAGGCATAGCTTTATTGGCGGCCGCCATAATAGTTTTAAGGGGCTTGGTTAATGAGCCATCATTTGCATCGTTGCCATTTACGGATACATGGTATTCAGTAGCTAACGCCGGTGTTATGATGACCCAAAGAAGAAAATTGAGCATTAGGTTTTTCATGATTTTTTTAATTTTTAGTTTTCGGCCACACTTTAATTTCTCCATTTACTGGTGTCTCGAACGCACCAGGAAAAGGGTTATCAATATTACGTTTCTTGCCAAAATAGTCTTTCTCTATACTTAGTGGAGTGCCATCGGGATTGGTAAAATTCTGGTTGGGCACTACAGCTTTACCAAGCAATTTGGTAGTTACGAGTTTACGTTTGTTTTGTTTCGCCCATAGTGGATCACTTTTGAAACTAAGATAGGCTTCACCGTTGCGGATTTCGATGATTGGCTTAG
>DATJDT010000225.1:0-8204 GCA_035497275.1 Pedobacter sp. | reverse complement strand
AGAGGAAACAAAAATTGCAGCTTCATTTATTGTAATGGCGATTATTGGTGGCGCATTGGCGCCTGTAGGTATGGGGTTAATTTCTGATGCCACTGATAGCATTCAAAAAGCCTATGTTGTGCCGCTTATTTGCTTCGCAGTAATCTTATTTTATGCATTAAAAACTTATAGAGTAAAAACCGTTTAGTTATGAAGAGATACGCATTAGCGCTAGACCTAATAGATGATCCAGCATTGATTAGTGAATATGAAGCGATACATCAAAAAGTATGGCCTGAAATTATCAAAAGCATTACGTCTTCTGGTATCCTAAATATGGAGATTTATAGGGCTGGTACCCGCCTTTTTATGTTGATGGAAACCACTAATGATTTTTCTTTTGAAGAGAAATCGAAGAAAGATGCAAGCAATGAAAAAGTACAGGAGTGGGAAACATTAATGTGGAAATACCAACAAAGTATACCCAGCGCTAAGCCAGGTGAGAAATGGGTACTAATGAATAAAATATTTGAGCTTTAAGATTGAAATTTATGACTGAGAAGCAAGTTAATTTTCTACAGATCCATCCAAAAGATAACATGTTAGTTGCATTGAAAAACCTAACAAAAGGTACTGCAATTGATTTTCAAGGGCAAACAGTTTATCTACAGGATGACATTCAGGTAAAGCATAAATTTAGTGTTTCCGATTTGCCTGTTGGAGAGCAACTATACATGTATGGTGTATTAGTTGGAAAGACTACCCATGCCGTTCCTGCTGGGGGTGCTTTAACTACCGCAAACGTTCACCATGCGGCATCGCCATTTAGCATGGGCGTGCGCAAGTTAGCCTGGCAAAAACCAACTGTAACACATTTAGAAGACCTCACCTTTAATGGTTTTGCACGTACCGATGGAAGTGTTGGAACAGCCAACTATTGGCTCGTAATACCCATGGTGTTTTGTGAAAATAGAAACGTGTCTGTTCTTAAAGAAGCATTAGTTGAGAAATTAGGTTACAAGAAAGCTAAAGGTTGGGCCACTGAAGTAGATCAGTTGATCGGCTTGTACCAAACAGGGCAATCTACGCACGATATCCTGGCTACCGAGTTCGAAACAAGGACTGGCGCAAAAGAAACAAATAGAGTTTTTCCGAATATAGATGGTATTAAGTTTTTAACCCATGATTTAGGTTGTGGTGGTATCCGGTTGGATTCGGATGCCTTATGTGGCTTGTTAGCTGGTTATATCACCCATCCAAATGTTGCTGGGGCAACAGTGCTGTCCTTAGGCTGCCAACATGCACAAACAAGCATTTTAATGGATGAGATTTATAAAAGAGATGCTAAATTTGATAAGCCTTTGGTAGTCTTAGAACAACAGATTGAAGGTACCGAACAGAAGATGCTAAAGGAGGCACTCAAGCAAACATTTGCTGGCTTGATGAAAGCGAACGAACAACAGCGCACACCAGCGCCACTTCATAAATTATGCGTGGGGTTGGAATGTGGTGGCTCAGACGGATTTTCAGGTATTTCTGCAAATCCGGCTATAGGGTATGTTTCAGATCTTTTAGTCTCTTTAGGAGGTTCGGTAATTTTAGCGGAGTTTCCAGAACTTTGTGGCGTTGAACAAGAACTAAGCGATCGGTGTGTTGATGAAAAAGTGGCTCAACGTTTCATGGATTTGATGACGAGCTATAACGCCAAAGCTGAACAAGATGGGTCTGGATTTTATGCAAACCCTTCACCTGGAAATATTAGAGATGGTTTAATTACTGATGCAATTAAATCTGCCGGAGCAGCGAAAAAAGGTGGTAATTCACCAGTTGTTGCTGTTTTAGATTATCCAGAGAAAGTAGCAAAAGCAGGTTTAAACTTGCTGTGTACACCTGGAAGCGACGTAGAAAGCACAACTGCCGAGGTTGCAGCTGGAGCAAATATTGTTCTTTTCACAACAGGTTTAGGTACGCCGACTGGCAATCCGGTAACGCCAGTTATTAAATTAGCAACGAATTCTGCATTGGCTAAAAAAATGCCAGACATTATTGATATCGACTGCGGAACAATTATAGCAGGAGAAGAGACCATTGAGGAGGCAGGCGAACGTATTTTAAAATACATTATCGCAGTGGCAAGTGGGGAGGAAACACCCAAAGCAGTATTGTTAGAACAAGATGATTTTATTCCTTGGAAAAGAGGCGTAAGTTTATAGGTGAATAGATTAATATAATATGGATTTACAATTAAAAGATAAAGTAATTATCGTTACTGGTGGTGCAAAGGGCATCGGGTTAGGTATTGCCGAAGTATTGGCTGCCGAGAACGCAATCACGATTATAGTTGGTAGAAATAGTGCAGATAATGAAGTGGCTGTTCAGAAGTTAAAAGCACTTGGCTCTGACAGCTACGCAATAACAGCAGAATTAAGTACGCCTGAGACCTCAGAAAAAGTAATTAAAGAAGTGGTAGCTAAATTTGGCCGTATAGATGGTATTGTAAACAACGCGGGTTTAAATGATGGTGTTGGCCTAGAACATGGAAACTATGAGCGGTTTATGCAGAGTATCCATAGTAATTTGGTACATTATTATTTAATGGTTCACCATGCTTTACCGGAGTTGATCAAAAGCAAAGGTTCTATTGTAAATATCACTTCGAAAACGGCAGATACTGGACAGGGGAATACTTCGGCCTACGCAGCTGCAAACGGTGGCAGAAATGCCTTAACTAGAGAGTGGGCGGTAGAATTGCTAAAATATGGAATTAGGGTTAACGCTGTTGTGGTAGCCGAATGTTTTACACCACAATATGCTAAATGGATTACCACATTAGCAAACCCTGAAGAGAAACTGAAAGAGATTACCGATAAAATTCCATTCGAGAAAAGAATGACCACAGCCGAAGAAATAGGGAATATGACTGCATTTTTATTGAGCAATAAATCGAGCCATACTACTGGTCAGCTTATCTATGTAGATGGAGGTTATGTGCATTTGGATAGGGCGCTAGCTAATCAATAAAATTTCACGCAAAATAGGAATGCTAATATTGTTGAACGTTTTGACAATAGGTAGTTTTTTATCATCTTTGGTTTTGTTACATTTATGTTATACATAATAATAACAAGGAGCAACTGAAATATTCATTTGAATATATTGACCGGTGCGTAAAATGATAATCAAGGATAGGTAGTATGGCCAGTGAAAGCAACGAAAATATTATTTCTGTTTTGCCACCAGCGCAACTTTTTGAAAAGCTATATCCTAGGTTATGCAGTTTTGCAACGCAGCTATTAAAGGATAGGGAACTGGCAGAAGATGTAGTTCAAGATACCTTTGTGGTGTACTTAGAACAACGCGAAAAAATTTCTGCTAATGATAATGCGATAAAATCTTTCTTATATACCTCCGTTAAAAATGCCTGTCTAAACAGAATAAGACATGTTCAAGTAGTTGAAGCGCATCAAAAAAAATACGCATCCGACAGCTTTATGGAGTCGAAGATATTGGAGAACATTATTCATGCAGAAATAATAGCCAAAATTCACGAAAAGATTAATGCCCTTCCAAAAGGATGTGCTTTGGTAATTAGGTACGGTTACTTGGAAGGATTGAGCAATAGCAAAATTGCTGAGTCGATGAACATTAGCATCAATACAGTTAAAAGTCAAAAGAAGAGAGCTTTAGGTTTACTGAAAATACATTTACGAAACGCTGCGCTAGCACTGTTTATATTGTTATATTTTTAAATATTATTTTTTTTAAAATATTTTCCATCCTTTTTTGGTCTTCAAGTTTCTTAGTAGTATTAACCAATTATAAACTATGCAAGAAGAAGCTTTTGAACTGGCCGAGTTGATTTCTAGGTACCTACTGCATGATTTAACAAAAGAAGAGGAGCAGAAACTTATGTTTCTTTTGGAAGAGGATAAAGAAAGGTATAAACTGCTTGAAGCATATAGAGATGGATCTTTAATTGAGCAAAGTTTAGAAAATTTACAAACGTTGGATGTAAATGAAGCTTGGCAAAAAACAAACAGGAAGTTTCGTGATAATAAGATCCAAAATAGGTTTAAATTTCCCTTTTTAAAATATGCAGCTGTCTTTGCTGTTATAGTAGGTGTTCTTGGATATTATCTTAATCTTAAAAATATTGATCCAAGTATTGTACCGGATCTAACAAAAACCTATAAAAATGATGTATTGCCAGGGGGGGAAACAGCAACGCTAATTCTATCTGATGGAAAAGAAGTTGTACTTGGTAAAGAAAAACAATCTATAATTGATGAAAATGGCATCACTATTTCAAGTTATGACGGTGAGGTTAGTTATGGTAATATTAAAGCAAAACCATCTTCAGTTATACAATACAATACTTTAAGGGTCCCTAAAGCAGGAACTTATTCCCTTATATTGCCTGATGGTACTAAAGTGATCTTAAACGCCATGTCTGAACTTAAATTTCCGGTGGCTTTTACAGAAAAGGAAAGAAAGATAGAGCTTAAGGGCGAAGCTTATTTTGAAGTTGCTAAAGATGCAGCACATCCTTTCAAAGTAAAGTTTAATGAAAATGAAGTGGAAGTTTTAGGAACTCACTTCAACATTTCATCTTATGATCAGGTAGCTAAAACTACACTTTTAGAAGGTTCGGTTAAAGTAAGCAATGGTAAACAGTCCGGCATTTTGGTTCCAGGCAATCAGGCATTAACAGACGGCGAAAATATTAATATTTTGAAAGGCGATACAGAAAAGGCCGTCGCTTGGTGTAACGGCGATTTTTATTTTAGCGATGATGCCATAGAGCCGGCTCTAATTGAATTGAGCAGATGGTACGATTTAAAACTTATTTACAAGAAGAAACTACCTAACATCCATATTAGCGGGAAAATTAAAAGGAAAGAAAAGCTTAGTGAAGTGTTAGTTATGCTCAAAGATGTAAGCAATCTGTCTTTTGAAATTGAAGGTAAAGATTTAATAATTAACTAATCAACCAAATAACCTAAACCAAAAAAGTATGATATAAAACAGACCAGACCTAACTAGCCTAAAAATATAAAAACCGGAAGTGTACCACCACTCCCGGAAATTAATTCAGGCACAAAAAAACAAAATTATCGAACTTATTTCAATCACCTAAATCAAACGAAAGTATGAATTTCTTTTGTCACGGACAAAATATTGCCAATCGGGAACGAATTCCCAATACTTTAATAGTTTTCAGAATTATGAAACTTGTCATTCTTTTAACCTTTGTATTTCAACTTGGAGTTTTCGCTCATAGCAAAGCACAAAAGGTTAATATATCTGTAAAAAATGCTAAACTCAAGGAAATTTTTGCAGAACTAAGTAAACAGACCAGCTACACTTTTCTCTATAGTGAAGAGAGTATATCAAAGGCTTCGCCAGTTACTTTTCAATTTAAAAATGTTGATATAAGAACAGCCTTAAATAAGGCGCTTGAGCGTACCAATCTCACTTTTAATATGCGTGGTGAAACAATCACCATTGTGAATATTGCTGGCGCAAATCAGACCCTGCGAAAAGTAGAAATAGAGGTGCGGGGTTTAATTATAGACTCTGCTAATAAACAGCCTTTGCCTGGCGTAAGTATAGCTGTAAAAGATAAACCTTCCATTGGTACTACTACTGATCTGAATGGAAAATATATTTTAAGTATTCCTGATGGATCTACTTTGGTTTATAGTAATGTAGGGTACCGAACGCAAGAAATCCAGGTAGCTGGACGCAACGTGATCGATATTATTCTGAGCACTGATAACTTAAAGCTTAACGAAGTAGTAGTTGTTGGATTTGGAAAGCAGAAAAAGGAAAGTGTTGTGAGCTCATTAGCTTCTGTAAAAGGAACAGATTTACGTTTTCCTACCAGAAGTTTATCTAATAACCTTGCAGGTCAGATAGCAGGTTTAATAGCTATACAGCGATCTGGAGAGCCTGGTTATGATAATTCAGAGTTCTTTATAAGGGGGATTAGTTCATTTAGCGGGGGTACAAGCCCTTTAATCTTAGTGGATGGAATACCGCGCTCAATGAATGATATAGAACCAGATGAGATTGAGACCTTTACTTTGTTAAAAGATGCAGCCGCAACAGCTGTTTATGGCGCTGAAGGTGCCAATGGAGTTATTATTATTACTTCAAAAAGAGGAATTGCACAAAAAACTAAAATCTCTTACAGAGGAGAGTACAGTACTTTGGAGCCTACCAGATTACCCGAATTCTTGGGATCGGTAGATTATATGAACTTGTATAACGAATCTTTAATAAATGAAGATAAGGCGCCAGTTTTTGGGACAGATTTAATTGCCAAATACGCCTCTGGTGAAGACAGGGACTTATATCCTGATGTTCAATGGCTAGATTTGCTGCGCGACAATACCTACAATACACGTCACACCCTAAATTTTAGGGGTGGAGGCGATGTAGCCAAATATTTTGTTTCGGGGGCATATTTTAAAGAAAGCGGAATTTTTAAAAATAACCCGCTTGCAGACTACAATAATAATATCGGCTTGCAACGTTATAATTTAAGGAGCAATATAGACTTAAATGTTACCAAATCGACCATATTAAGGATTGATTTAAGCGGTTCGTATCTTAAAACCAATTATCCGGGAGTAGGGACTGGGACAATTTTTGCTAACATGACCACTGCGCCACCTTATTTGTTTCCAGCGGTATTTTCCGATGGAACAATTGCAGGGCATCCCCGTGCAAGCAATAACAGGATTAATCCATTTAACCAATTAATGGAATCAGGCTATGCTAAAGAATGGAGAAGCACTGTGCAATCGAGGGTAGATTTAGAACAACGTTTAGATTTTCTAACACGGGGTTTGATGTTTAAGGCCGTAGTAAGTTATGATGCTGCAGCTACTTTTACAGCCAATCGTCTTCGCACTCCATTTCAATATATTGCAACCGGACGTGATGCTAATGGTAAATTACTATATGCTAGGAATGGAGTAACAGGAAGTCCTGATTTTGGAGAGCCGGTTGAAGCAAGCAATGGACAAAGAAACATTTATCTTGAAAGTTCCTTAAACTATAACCGGGTGTTTGGACAAAAACACTCGGTGTCTGGTATGTTGTTGACCTATCAAAAGGAACTTCAAACACAAGGACAAGCTTTAGCTTTTAGAAAACAAGCCTATGTTGGTAGAGCAACTTATAATTATGCAAGCAGATACTCTATAGAGGCTAACTTTGGTATAACTGGTAGCGAAAACTTTGCCGAGGGCTATCGTTTTGGTATTTTCCCGGCAGTAGGGGTTGCTTGGTATCCAAGTAATGAGCAATTTTATCCAGAACCGTTGAAGAAAGTTGTTTCATCTTTGAAATTTAGAGCTTCAATTGGCCGTACTGGTAATGATGATGTTGGAGGAAACAGATTTCTGTACCAGGCTACTTATAACAAGGCTGCTAGTGGATATAGCTTCGGTATCGGCGGCACAGGTGGCTTGAATGGCTTAACAGGAATTGTTGAAGGTCTATTTGATTCTCCATTCCTAACCTGGGAAACCGAAGATAAAAAGAACTACGGAATGGATGTTGAGCTTTTTAAAGGAGCCGCAAACGTACACGTAGATTATTTCGATAATGTGCGTGAAAACATTCTACTACAACGTAGAACAGTATCTGGCGTTACAGGATTTAGAACCAATCCATGGCAAAATTTTGGAAAAGTGAGTAACCATGGTATTGATGCGAGCTTAAATGTAAATCATAACATAGGAAAAGCAAAAATAACTTACCGAGGAAACTTAACTTTTGCGAGAAATAAGATCTTGGAATATGATGAGATTCCTCAGTTATATGAATGGATGAATATCACAGGCACAAGGTTAAACACGCCAAATTTATATGTAGCTGATGGTTTATATACCGACCAAGATTTCACTATTACCGCTAATCCAAATGGGTCTAAAAATTACGTACTCAATACGGGCTTGCCAGTTTCTTCTCTGAGCTCTGGAGTTCGTCCAGGCGATCTCAAGTATAAGGATTTGAACAATGATGGCATTATTAATCAGTTTGACCAAACAAGAGCTTATGGAGCTCCATCAGTTCCTGAGGTTATTTACGGTTTTGGAGTGAATGTAGATTACAAAGGCTTTTATGCAAGTGTATTTATACAGGGTGCTGGAAATACGTCGACAGTATTAGGTGCAAACAGGCCACAGAGCTTTTTCCCATATACTTTTGGG
>DATJDT010000224.1:0-2190 GCA_035497275.1 Pedobacter sp. | reverse complement strand
GGATTAAAAACGATATCACGTTCAATTAAAATGCATTAAAGCTTTATTACACCAAACAAATGAGACAGTTAAAAGGGTAAGGAAATTTTCTTACCCTTTTTCCGTATAAAATCTAGTGGAAAAAAATGCATAACTAGATTTAAACCGACGCGCTTTATTGCTTATTTTAGCTTCCAATATGCTACAGAAACTCACGATCCGCAATTATGCATTAATTGACAGCCTTGATATCGAATTTGATCAAGGTTTAAATATTATTACTGGAGAAACTGGTGCGGGGAAGTCAATTATTCTCGGTGCCTTATCACTTATTTTAGGGCAGCGTGCTGAGAGTAAATACTTTTTTAATCAGGACAAAAAATGCGTAATCGAAGGAATATTCGTTTTGGCAGACAATCATTTGAAGAACCTTTTTGAAGAGCTAGATTTGGATTTTGCTACGGAGAGTGTTCTTCGGAGGGAAATTTCAATGGATGGAAAATCGAGAGCTTTTGTAAATGATACTCCTGTTAATCTAGCCACTTTAAAAGTAGTGGGGGAACAATTAATTGCAATCCACTCTCAACATGCAACCCTGGAGATTAACGATGCTGATTTTCAGTTATTAATAGTTGATTCCTTAGCTGATCATGCTAAACCACTCTTAAAGTATAGACAGGAGTTTAAACAATTAAAGTTGGATCAAGCGCATTTGCAAAAGTTAATTGCAGCTGCTGAAGAAGCTCGGAGTAAGCAAGATTACGAACAATTCTTGTTTAACGAATTGGCACAAGCAAACCTGAAGGAAGATGAGCAAGCTGCCTTGGAAACTGAGCTTGAACGGCTAACCCATGCCGAAACAATTAAAAGGAACTTACTTAATGCAGCTGGTCTATTACTAGCAAACGAAACTTCGGCAGTTGCAATTTTAAAGGAAGCAAATACGCAATTACAACATATTGAAAAGTTTGACCCAGCGATCCAAAGTTTATTCGAACGTTTAAGATCTGCAGCGATTGAAATAAAAGATATTGCAGATGAAACATCTGCAATTGAAGAAAAAACAATTTGGGATGAAGGTCGACTAGAAATTATCAATCAGCGACTAGACTTAATTTATGGCTTGCAACAAAAACATAGAGTAAGTACTATCACAGAATTACTTTCCATTCAGCAAAAGCTTGAAGATAACTTAACCCAACTTCTTTCGTCGGATGAACAGATAGAAAATTTAAAGCTATCCAATCAAGCTTTGGCAGATTCGCTAAAAGACCAGGCTGCATTAATCAGTCATAACCGGAAAAAAGCTATTAAATTTGCTGAAGAACAAATTACAGCAACCTTAAAGCAGTTAGAAATGGCTAATGCAACCATCATTTTATCACATCAGTTATTAACTACCTTAAACAAAGATGGCATCGATGAAATACAATTGCGCTTTACAGCAAATGCCGGACAAGCCCCTGCCCCAGTAAATAAAGTCGCTTCTGGTGGAGAATTATCCAGGTTAATGTTAGCCATTAAAGCATTGCTCGCAAAACATACTTCGTTGCCTACCTTAATATTCGACGAAATTGATACAGGCATATCGGGAGAAACGGCCTTAAAAGTAGGAAATGTGATAGCATCTTTAGGCAAAGATATGCAGGTTCTATCTATTACGCACTTACCTCAAATTGCCGCTAAGGGAGAAGCACATTATTTCGTATTTAAGAATGAGAACGAGCTAAAAACTACTACTGGAATTAAAAAGCTAAATCACGAAGAGAGAATTACTGCAATTGCTGAAATGTTAACGGGCAAAAATCCCGGCGCATCTGCGTTACAGAATGCAAAGGAACTCTTAGCGTAAGAAGTTGACAGAAAATTTTTTATCACCTAATAATTTAGTTATATTTAACAGATGAAAAAAATCTATGGTGTATTGATGTTATTTTTATACTTCGGCGTAAAAGTTTACGCACAAGAAGGTTATGTAATTAGCGGTACAATAAAAGATAAAAAAGAGGTTTTACCTGGTGCTGCAATTTATGTGAGCGGCTACAAAATTTCTGCGGTTACCAATGGGGATGGGAAATTTATTTTACCAAAATTAGCTGCCGGAAACTACGATATTTTAGTCCAAATGATTGGGTATACGCCCTATTCAAAAAACATTATAATTTCCAATAAGTCGGTTGAGGTAACTATTACGCTAACCGAAAATACAAC
>DATJDT010000223.1:0-6447 GCA_035497275.1 Pedobacter sp. | reverse complement strand
GTTTCAGTAAGAGATTATCCCTTATTTGACTATGCACCTTACGAATCGGCTTTGGCAAGTAAATTGGTTGATGTAGTTCGTTTTGAAAAATTAGACATTTTGCATGTGCATTACGCAATACCACATGCATCTGCGGCTTTTATGGCGAAGCAAATTTTAGCCACCTTTGGTATTAATATTCCTTTTGTAACTACACTACATGGTACTGATATCACCCTTGTAGGAAAAGATGCGACTTATAAGCCGGTAGTAACTTTTTCCATTAACCAAAGCGATGGTGTTACTACGGTTTCGGAAGACCTGAAGGAAGACACTTATAAGCATTTCGAAATTGAAAAGAATATCAAGGTTATCCCTAATTTTATTGATTTTAACCGGTTTAGTTTACAACCAAAAGATCACTTTAAAAAGGCAATAGCACCAAATAATGAGCGGATTTTAATCCATACGTCGAATTTTAGAAAGGTAAAACGTACAGAAGATGTGATTAAGATGTTTCAAAAAGTACAGGCGAGAATACCATCTAAATTGTTAATGGTAGGAGATGGACCGGAACGTACAGCAAATGAACAACTTTGCAGTGAGCTTAATATTTGTGAGAATGTGCGGTTTTTAGGTAAACAAGATGCCGTTGAAGAGATTTTATCTGTATCTGATCTTTTTATTATGCCTTCTGAATCCGAAAGTTTTGGTTTGGCAGCCTTAGAGGCAATGGCTTGTAAAGTGCCGGTAATCACTTCAAATGCGGGCGGTTTACCGGAGCTAAATATCGATGATTTTTGTGGATATATGTGTGATGTGGGCGACGTTGATGATATGGCCAATAAAGCAATTACGATTTTAAGCAACGAAGATACGCTACGCTATTTTAAAGAAAACGCCTTAAAAAGAGCGCAAGATTTCGACCTTAAGAAGATTTTGCCAATGTATATTGAGCTATATAGCGAAGTTTTAGCCCAGTCGCTAATTACTGAGCATTAAAACCCCTTTATATTATTCTAAATCTGCCAATTCTACCTGGCCCGGGATCAATTTGTAGGTACTTTTGATAGCGTAGGATAAATATTTATATAATTAGAAACATAAAGCTCTAAAATAATATAGAAGGCATTTTTTTAAACGATTTAAAACCTGCTAAAAACTAAACAAACTGGCGCACCAACATTTATTCTTTTTCCGCTGTCGGTTAGCCTGCCTGTTTTTTTATTACGATTAAAAACAACCACATCGTTAGTATATTGATGTGCCACCAATAAGAAGTTGCCACTTGGATCTATGCTAAAATTCCTTGGTCCTTTTCCTAATGTACTAACGATTTCCACTAGTTTGAGGGTTCCATTTGACTGGATTTCAAATACACTCACTGAATTTGCATCTCCTCTATTACTTTCATACAAAAATTTGCCATCGGCTGATACATGGATATCCGCTGCATCAACGTTACCTGAGAAATCTTTTGGAGTAGTTTCAATTTCCTGCATTTTTTGCAAATGAGCATTTGAGTAACGGAAAGCAGTTATTTTTCCATTAAACTCATGTGCTAGGTATGCGAATTTCCCATTTGGACTAAAAGTTAAATGCCTAGGGCCAGTACCTGGATTAGTTTTGGTAACGCTTTTTTGGATTAGCTCGCTGGGAGCGTCTATTCGTGTGGCGTAAATATAAATTTGATCCTCTCCTAAATCTGTAACAATATAATTTTTATCGGGTGTTAATTGTATTTGATGCACGTGAGCACTCAATTGCCTCTTAGGGTCGATACTTTTCCCCGTATGTTGTATCACTTGTTTTGTTTCCAAAAACTTTCCGTCTTGCCCAGTAGCAAATACCGCAACGCTTCCGCCAGAATAATTGGCAGTTAAAACTTTGTGGCCATTTGTGATGATATAACAAGGATCAGCTCCTTCAGCTGGTTTTTTGTCCAAAAATTGAAGTGCACCGCTTTTAGAATCAAAACTAAACGCGCTTACCTCGCTGTTTTTGCCATTCTCGTTTACACTATATAAAAATTTCTTATCAGCGCTAAGTGCCAAATAGCTGGGGTTAACGACATTCTTTGCAATGCTTTTTAATTTTGTATCACCAGTTAAGCTATTGAAATCATAAACGTAAATACCTTCACTAGTACCTTTATTGGTATAAGTTCCAATGAGGAGGTTATAGTGTTGGGCTTCCACTTCATGTGCCAAAAAAAGAATTGAAAATAAAAGGAGAAGAGTTTTCTTTTGCATAACGGTTATTTTACCGCAAAATACACAAAGAAACCATCATGAGCAAACGCTTTAAACACACAAGAATTTCAGTAGGATAGCTTATCACTAAAAAAATATTCCAATGAAAAAGAAACGCAAGGGAAAATTTTAATTAGCATAAAATGCAAAGGTCGCTAGTGAATTATCAACTTAGCGACCTTTGCGAAAATAGCTGCTTTAAAAGCTATGTTATTTTATCAAATGTTTAATTTGGATTAACTCATGCTCTTCTAAAAAGCGCCATCTGCCACGAGGTAGATCTTTTTTGGTTAAGTTACCATAAACAACACGATCTAGTTTTACTACATCATATCCTAAGTGTTCGAAAATACGACGTACAATACGGTTTTTTCCACTATGAATTTGAATTCCAATCTCTTTTTTGCTAGCTCCCGCAACATAAGATACATTATCTGGTTTAATCAAGCCATCTTCGAGCTCTAAGCCAAACTGAATTTTATTAAAATCACCCTGACTTAAGTTTTTACTTAATTCAACATGGTAAATTTTCGTAATGCCATTCTTTGGATGCGATAATTTATCGGCAAGGTCCCCATCGTTGGTCATTAAGATTAGCCCAGTCGTATTTCTATCTAAACGGCCAACAGGGTAAATACGTTCTCTGCTTGCTTTTTCTACTAATTGCATTACCGTTTTACGTTCCTGCGGATCGTCGGTGGTAGTTATATAATCTTTAGGCTTATTTAATAAAACGTAAACTTTCTTTTCGCGTTTTAGGAGCTCGCCATTATAACGTACTTCATCTTTATAAGGATCTACTTTATGGCCTAATTCTGTTACAGGTACGTTATTTACAGAAACAACACCTGCCTCAATTAATTCGTCAGCTTTACGACGAGAACAAATTCCGGAATTGGCAATATAGCGGTTTAAGCGAATTAACCCGTCATCTTTAGGTTCAACAGTTTTTCTCGCTCTAGTTGTTGGAGCAACTCTTTCACCACGATCATCCTTGCGTTTAAAGTCGCCATCTTCGCGTTTTCTATAAGGACGGCTATCAGTACTTCTTGATGAACCTCCTTTTTTATCGGCAAATTTAGATTTATCGCCGTCTGTTACATAATTATCTTTTTTAACGTAGCTACGTTTGCCTTCTGTAGAATCATCTCTCGAACTTCCTTCTTTATATGCTCTAGGTTTGTAGTCTGAGTTTCCGCTATCCTTCTTTTCCCATGGTTTGAAACCGCCTTTGCTTTCGGTTCTAGGTTTAAATGATTTTGAATCGCCGTCTCTTGAAGTTCTTGGTTTAAAATCTTTTGAGAAGCCTTCTTTATCAGCCCTTGGTTTGTAATCGTTTCCTGCTGATGGCCTGGCTGTATATGGCTTTGAATCGCCGTCTCTTGATGTTCTTGGTTTGTATGTTGACTTATCGCCTGTTGCAAAAGGCTTACGTTTATCTTTATCCTCTTTGTCGGAATTACTTTTTCCGTCTTTATCACTATATCTTCCCTTGGGCTTATCAGTGCCAGCAGGTCTTCTGCTTTTACTCCCTTCGCCCGCTTTGGACTTGTCATCGCGACTGTTCCTGTTATTGTTTTTTATCATGATACGCTTTTAACCACATAATTTATGCGGGTGCAAACTTACGAAAAAATGATGTCATTTCAATTACCTTTTATTTTATGCACCTTCTTCGGTATCGCAATATGCCGACAACCCTTTTTATATTATGGCGATGCCTTCGGTATTACCTACGCTTATGCTAGGATGATGCTAGGATAATGGTATTACTCATCTATATCGCTATAAGGTCACTGTAAGGTCGCTTTGACCTCGCTGTATGTAATAGAAAATAAAGATCTTTAAATAAGATAATCTGCCGATTTGGAGATTTTGAGTTGAGAACTTAAATATACACAATTAGGTACAAAGTGAAGAAAAAATTCTCTTAAGTAAGAGCAGTAACGAGCCTGAGTTAGCCGCTAACGTTTGCTCTTTTTACGGTATTGATTTTTTAGCTATCCCGAATTTTGGTTCTTATATTTTTCATTAAAAAACATTAAAAATGGCAAAATTAGAATCGCCGTTTAACCAACTTTAAACGGCGATTTTTGAGTGTATTTTTGTAACTATTTGATAATTAGATTAATATATTGTATCTTTGTAGCCGATTTATAATTGTTCACCAAAAAAAGGAGGAAGATGATAAAGAAACACCTCATTCCATCGATGGTAATCATTGCATTACTAGTGATGGCAAAAGTGTTTGCTTACACACTACCAAATGAAAAAACAAGTCTAAAGAATAACAATCTCACCACCATAAAAGAAGAACCCGAAGAGCCGGAATTTACATTAGCTCAATTAGAATTTGCCAACGAAAACTTGCCTTTGGGCGATACTAAAGTAGCTGGTAAAATGAAAAGAATTTTGGCGTCTTATGGCTATCAAAATTTACAAACCAATCGTTTACATCGTAAAGCAGCAGAATGGTTCCCAATAATTGAACCTATTTTAGCAATTTATGGTATTCCTAACGATTTTAAGTACATGCCCTTAGTTGAGTCTGGCTTACAAAGCGGAACTTCACCAAAAGGAGCAGCAGGATTTTGGCAATTTATGCCTGGAACAGCGCGTACCTATGGTTTAAAAGTAAATAGCCAGATTGATGAGCGTAAAAATCTTCGTAAATCTACAATTGCAGCATGTAAGTATATGAAAGAGCTGTATGGTATTTTTAACAATTGGACTTTGGTTGCGGCAGCCTATAATGTAGGTGATGTGCATCTGAAAAGACAGATCAACAAACAGAATCAAGACAATTATTTCAAAATGAAGTTAAATCGTGAAACAGGTGGATATGTTTACAAATTAATTTCAGTGAAAGAAATTCTTGAAAACCCTGTTCGTAATGGTTATTCAACTCAAAAAGCATTGATAGCTTTTACCGAAAGCCCTGTAAAAACAGTAGAATAAAATTTAAACCATCATCGGTTGGGTAAGCAACAACTGATGATGGGTTAAGACTTACGAACTTTACGCTGCTCTTGGTCTATATAACTTTCCAAGTCATGTAGCTAATTTTTACTTATTTTTGCAGCATGCCTTTGCAAAAACTCCGCGTAATTTCAGTAAGCAAGCAGCCAACAGAAGTGATTAAGATCTGCTTCGAAACGCTTAATGGCGAAAGTTTAAACTATAAAGCTGGACAATTTTTAACTTTGGTCTTCAATGTTAATCAAAGAGAGTTACGCAGGTCTTATTCTTTTTGCAGCTCGCCAATTATTAATGAACCTATTGCAATTGCAGTTAAGCTTGTAGAAAATGGAGAGATTTCTAGGTTTATCCATCATCAATTGCGAAGAGGTGACATTGTTGAGATTGCCGAACCTAACGGACAATTCGTGTATGAGCCAATTGTTGAAACACAAAGAACCATCTTTTTATTCGCTGCCGGAGTAGGAATTACACCGTTGTTTTCAATTTTGAAAACAGTATTGCTCAGTGAAAAAACAGCTAAAATTGTGTTAGTCTACAGTAGCCGGAATTTAGATGATACACTTTTTGCAGAGGAAATTGAAGTATGGAGAAATTTATACCCTGATCGCCTAACAGTAATTCATCTATATAGTAATCATAAAAATCTGTTGCGCGCAAGGCTGAATGGCGTGCTAATTAATCAGCTGGTAAAAGAACAGCTGGAATTTGAGAGGGAGGACGCATTGTTTTATATATGCGGGCCTGTCGACTACATGGATGTTTGTCGTATTACTTTATTGAGTGCAGGTTTTAAGCCCTATCAGTTAAAACGGGAAACTTTTGTATTACCCCAAGATGAAGTTGATGAAGACGATGGCACGGAGAAAATAATAGATAAAAATACTTATTCAATCGTTCTGCATTTTAACGGACAAATACATCATTTGTTAGTACCCTATCCTAAGAGAATCTTAGAGGTTGCTTTGGAAAACAAAATTCATTTGCCTTATAGTTGTAGTGGTGGAGTGTGCAGTACATGTATTGCAACTTGTGTGAAAGGTGGTGTAAGAATGGATTATAATGAGGTATTAACTGAAGAGGAGGTAGCTAAAGGCAGAGTTTTAGTTTGTACTGGACATCCAACGGAGAATGAAACGACTATTTCATGGGAATAATGAGTTTATAATTTATATCCTCGGTTCTGGCAAAGGAACAAATTCAGTCTCCCCTGGAACTGGTGCAAAATCTTGCGTTA
>DATJDT010000222.1:0-15136 GCA_035497275.1 Pedobacter sp. | reverse complement strand
TACCCATCCAGCTTATTTAGGTAATGGCTATGCCTATCGCTTGTTGCGCGAACAGCTAAAAAGAATATTGGAAAAAGCTCAAATTCCTTTCTTGCATGTTAGAAATGATAATACGGCAGCTGTTAAGCTTTATCAAAAATTGGGCTTTGAGATTAGAATGGGCATGCTCGCCTATGTATTACAAAAGCAATCATAATTTTGGAAAAATGAAATATATAACCGGTTTACTTGTCTTATTATCGGTGTCTGTTTGCAGCTATGCTCAACAAGATTCAACAGAGATTGAACGCGTGTGGGAAAACTATACGCAGTACAAAGAGCCGTCGATCAAAAGCAGATTGTTTAAGCATAGTGATTTATTGCCTTTAATGGAAAAGCATGTAAAGAATAAGCTGCTAAGTGACGAAATTATCGGAGAGTCGGTAGCACACAGAAGTATTCATCATCTAACAACGGGCAAGGGTAAGATTAAAGTACTATTGTGGTCGCAAATGCATGGCGATGAGGCCACGGCAACGATGGCATTATTCGATTTATTTAATTTTCTAGCTGCCAATGATCAATTTAATCCACTGAGAAATAAATTACTTAGCCAACTCGAATTACATTTTGTGCCCATGCTTAATCCAGACGGAGCCCAAGTTTGGACCCGAAGAAATGATATGAATATTGATTTAAATCGCGATGCTAAGAACCTCGCTACGCCAGAGGCACAAGCACTCATGGAACTTGCAAAGCGATTGAAACCTGATTTTGGTTTTAATTTACATGATCAAAGTACGCTTTATGCTGCTGGAAAAAACACTAAAAATCCCGCTACTATTTCCTTTTTAGCCCCAGCCTATAATACGGCAAAAGAGATGAACCCTGTGCGGACAAGGGCTGTGAAGCTTATTGTATCGATCAATAACGCTATTCAAACAAAAATACCTTCACAGGTTGCCAAGTATAATGATACACATGATTCTACCTGCTTTGGTGATACTTTTCAAGGGATGGGAATTTCTACAGTCTTAATCGAATCAGGGGGCTATCAAAATGATCCCGATAAACAGTTTATTAGGCAGGTTAATTTTTATGGCTTATTAACTGCGCTAAATGCAATTGCTACTCAATCATACGCTAATGAAAATGAGCTTACTTATTGGTCGCTCCCAAACAACAATAGGAACTTATACGATCTCATAGTTCGTAGCCTGGCTATCTCCACTGATGGCGGAAATGAAAAATTAGATCTAGGGATCAATAGAAGCCAAAACATAAGCTCCGATTTTTTAAGCATGAATTATAAGGGCGTAATTGCAAAGGCTGGCGATCTTGATAGTGCTTACGGCTACCATGAAATTGATGCAGATCAATTAAGCCTTGTATATGGTAAGATTAAAAAGATGCGTAAAAACAAATGGGAGAAATTAACTGCAGCAAAGGAACTTAGGTTAATTAAAAGGGGCTACTTATTTGTTAAATGGAAGGAACAGCAATCTCCAACTAAACCAATTAAAGAAAGAACATTAAATTTAACTAATAAGGAGATGCCTAATAATCTTGAAGCTCCCAATCCAGCAAATTTTATCTTAGCTAGAGGAAGAAAACCCGTTTATGCAATCGTTAATGGTTTTTTGATCGACCTTTCTGCAAACGCAAAGCCAGTAGTTAATACAATGGGTTATTAATTACTTGTTTAATAAACACGCGTAAATTAAAATTTGTAATTTTAGACCGAATGGTCTATATTTGGTGAATGTTATCAAAAGCAGAGCAGACTAAACAATTTATTATTGAAAAATCGGCACCTATATTTAATAAAAAAGGTTTCGCAGCTACCTCTATGAACGATATTCTGCAGGCTACTGGGCTTGCAAAAGGTGGTGTATACGGCAATTTTGAGAGCAAGGAAGAAATTGCACTAATGGCTTTTGAATATGCGAACGAATGTTTAATGAAAGCGTTGTCGAGCAGGATTAAGAAAGAGGTTTCGGCAAATGATAAACTGGTAGCTATTTTTAATTTTTACCATAACTATAGCATTGACCCAATATTGGAAGGTGGTTGTCCCTTGCTAAATACCGCAATTGATTCTGACTTTAACTTTCCTGAATTGAAGGAGAAAGCCGCTAGTGCTCTTATTAAGATGTTGGCTTCCTTAGCATATATCATCAATAAAGGTATTGCCAATAAAGAATTTCGTAAGAAGGTTGATGCAAAGGCTGAAGCAAATTTAATTTTCTCTGTGATAGAAGGAGGGATGATGATGAGCCGCTTAAACAACGATCCCAAGTATTTAAACAATCTCCTTACCTATCTTAAGACCCATATTAAAAATTATAGAAAGTAACGATCACTCTTAATCACTTTGACAAACTTAACAAGTTTGTCAAAGTGATTAAGATAAACAAAAAGACCAATTGGTCTATTATAGCTTATGAACAAAGAACCTCAATCATTTCACACCATTCGCTTTAGCGATTGCGATTTATTTGGTCATTTAAATAATGCCCGCTATCTCGATTATTTTTTAAATGCTCGAGAAGATCATTTAAAAGACTATTATCAACTAGATTTATCTTCCTATTATCAACAAGGAATAGGCTGGGTGGTTGGAAGTCACGAAATCAACTATCTTAAACCTGCTAAATACAACGAGAAAATATGTATAAAAAGTTCGCTCATCAAGGCAACTGATCAATATCTTTTAGTGGAGTTGCAGATGTTGGATGCTGAGCAAAAGGCGGTGAAAGCTATTATGTGGACTCGCTTTATTCCCATTAATGTTAAAACCGGACGAAGGGAGAACCACCCAGAAAGCTTTATGCAATTTGCGAAGGGTATTGAGTTAGAAAATGCTTTTGCTGATGCGGGTATCAAGGAGCGGATCTTAATGTTGCTAAAAGAAAGAAGTAAAATTAATGCATCATAGAGAATGGTTCTAAATTAGAATGAGTTAAAGCATTTTCATAGTATTAGCCTAGTTTTGCGCTAAATAAATAAACAAATGGCTACAACAAAACTTACAATTAACAACAACGGATCAGTAAAGATCGAAGGCGATTTCGAAATCGTTGATAGAAGTGGAAATGCTTATGGATTAGAAGGCAGAACCGTTTTATCAATATGTCGTTGTGGCTTGTCACAAAACAAACCTTTTTGTGATGGATCACACAATGGCCATTTTGAGCATGAAGCGGTTGCGTTTAATCTTCCTCCAAAAAAAGTTTAAAACTATTTCTTTTTTGCACTTAGTTTTCGGTGTAAAAAACTGGCCGTTGCCTCACTAACTTTAACCGCATTTGAAAATTTCATCCAATGATGAGTATCATCTGGGATGGCTAAGTATTCGAAATCGAACTGCTTATTTTCAAATCGTCTTGCCAAATCTACACTCTGACTGAAAGGGACATTCCTATCATCATCGGCATGGATAAGTAGTGTAGGCGATGTCCAAGTGCTTAAGTAGGTTAATGGTGAAGATTGCACTACTCTTTCTGCCGCTAATTTAGCATCGGGTGCAACCTCATTTTTTTCGCTAACGCTATTAAACCTACTATTTACGCCGTGGATATCAACCCCCGCGGCAAATAATTTTGAATCTTTTCCAAGTGCAAGGGCCACTAGGTATCCGCCATAAGATCCCCCATAAATACCTATTCTATCAGGGTCAATTCTAGGCTGGTTAGCTAACCATTCGCCAGCCGCTTTAATATCCTGGTATTCTGCTGCGCCCTGTGCACCAGCATCCAAAGGTTTGTGAAACTCATATCCATAGCCTATTCCCAACCTGTAATTTACAGATAATACCACATAACCCAAGCTTACCAAGTATTGGTTTAAAGCATAATCAATGGAATAATAATCCATGTGATTCCAGCCCAATAACATTTGTCTTTGCGGTCCGCCATGTACGTAAACAATGGCTGGCTTTTTGCGCGGACCATCAGTTGGCGTAAATAATTGCCCGTACACTGTTCCGCCATCTGCTGCTTTAAAAGTAACATGAGTTGGCGTTACTAATTCTTTGACAGGGAAGTCGTCGGGAATGAGGTTCTCGCATAATAACTGGCTCTGTTTGCTTTGTTCATTAAGCACGGTAGGCAAAACAGGTTGCTGAGCGGTTGCACTTAAATAAGCAATATGAGCTTGGTCGCCAGTAAATACAGGCAATGTTTCTAAACCTTTTCCAGTGGTTAATGCCTGCATATCTGCTTTATCGATCGAGACTTTGTATAGATGTTTGCGATCAATATCGTCCTTTTCCTTTCCTGTATTTGCACTAAAAATTAAAGATCGTTTATTGGGGCTAAGCCTTACATGCTCAACCATAAAAGCGCCTGGAGTTAATGATGTTTGTTGCGATCCGTCGAGGTTAATGGAATAGAGGTGAGGCCATCCATCTTCATAAGACGTGAAAACTAATCGATCGGCGGCCCATAATAAATTGGCACCACCAGCAACCGATGGAATAGATCCTTGTGGTGTTTGGGGAGCTTTCCAGATTTGCTTACCTACACCAATCTGAAGATTAACCCGCCATATAGCCCAGGGAATATGTTTTCTACTTAATATCGGATCGGGAGATCCGCCATTTCCGGGATTCCTAATAAAGGCAATTTCAGTTCCATCAGGCGACCACCGAGGCGAATTATCTCTAGAAAAAGACGGCAAAAGCCATTGTATCGGTGTTTCGGCATTTGTATAAATGCCAATGAAAGAATGATCATCCCTATTCGATACAAAAGCAATTTTTGAACCATCTGGGCTCCAGCTAGCCGAACCGTTAGCGCCTTTTGCATAAAATAGATTTTTAGCGGGAGTAGCGCCATCAATAGGGCTCGACATAATCTGACCGCTTTTAGTAAAGATTAATTGTGTGCTATTAGGGGAAATAATAGGGTTATCACCTTCGCCAATGATATTTATTTTACCACCTAAGAAGGGGATAGACATAACTTGCACCTTAGGCGCCATTGGCATAGAAGCAGCATTCACAGGTGTAGTTCCTTCTCTCGAACCGTGATCGCCACCGCGAACAAAAACAATCCATTTACCATCATCTGAAATGGTCAAGCTGGTGAGCTCTTGCCCATCATCATACGTATAATCAGTTATTTTAATAGGCTTAAAACTCGGTCCTTCGGCAACATAGATGTTTCTTTTACCTTGTTCATTCATTGCCCACGCAATTTTAGATCCTTTAGCCGCGGCGGTAAGCTCAGAAGGGAAGGGATAGCTTAAAATAGATTTAACAGTAAAGGTTTGGGCATTGAGGTTGAAAGCGATAAAAAGAAATGCTATAAATACGGATAGGCGTTTTATCATAATAGAAGATTAAATAATGGGTATAAAAAAACCCTAACGTTTTAAAGTTAGGGTTTTTACCTTGAATAGGATAGTTAACTAAGTAAATATTCGATTACTGATCCCACCATAATTTCGTTGTACGCGGAACAGCGGCTGGTACATTTGCACCATTTTTGTTTCTTTCAGCTACTAATGGATAATCTAGCCTTCTAATAAATGAAGTAAGGACTGACCCTGTAGGAAGAGAGAAATCTTTATAGTTGTAATCATTTCTTCGAACATCATTAAACGCTTCAGGATTTAAGTATGTTGCTATAAATTTTTCTTTAAAGATTAACGCTTTGGTTAGTGCTCCAGATCCTACCGCAACACTTGGCTCAGCTAAATAGGCATTTTTCTCTGCTGTAGGAACTTGAAGCTTGTCCATATTTGCTGCAATTCCAGCTAAATATGCATTATATGCTCTCGTTTTATCGGTGCTAAATGCAGCCTCTGCTTCTATAAACTTAAGCTCGGCAAAGGTTACAATAAATAGCGGTGAAGTATCGCTGGTCCAGGGCGAACTAATGGCAATATAATTCTCGTCTTTTACCGTGTTGTTTCCAGGGCCCTTATTTCCTTCGCCGTTTACAGTTCCAACATAAGTTCCACCAACTGTTGGATCAGTAATTTTCTTAAGCCTAGGATCTACTACACCATATGTTTTACCATTTAATTGATCTATTAATTGTTCAGACAACCAACCGCCTAAGGTGAGGGAGGCATTATTACGTGCAACGGTAGCCCAGTTATTGCGGGTTGCGAAGGTGGCCATTCCGGCATCATCGGCGTTTGAAGTGAAAGAACTAGCCAATGCAGTTAATACGTCGGCAGGTTTATAAGATGGCGTTTTACTTACTTTGTTTAATTGTCTTGCCTTTAATGCATAGGCTAATTTTAACCAATTTGCTCTTTCTGTTGCAGCATTGGTGCCATAAATCAAATCGCTTGCATTCGCCAATTTAACAGTAGAATTGGTTTTTGTCAATTCAACTATTGCTTCTTCTATCAAACTCAAGGTCGATGCATAAACAGCCTGTTGTGAGTCGTACTTAGGGTAAAAGTTAGTTGGGTTAAATGCTTCTGAAAAAGGCGCGTCTCCCCATAAATCATTTACCATAATTAAATTGTAGGCTAATATTACATTAGCAACACCAATGTACTCACTTGAGCCTGCTTCTTTTGCGGCTATTTTCAGTTGATTAACATCGGCCATTGCGAAATAGAGTGCATCCCATGTTCCAGAAAAATCGATGGTTTCGTATATATCACTCGCCGCGTTGGCTGATGGATTTGCTGTGTATTGAACGTAAGGGCTAATAGCTGACGCCACTGTATAGCTATTTAAGCCCATTTTGCTTGTTGAAGTAGCTAAAAGAGCGCTAAGTGTAGGCTTACTTACCTGATTTGGATTGGTATTCAGCTCATCGAAATACTCTTTGCTACAACCTTGCATCAATAGTGTGGTTGTGGTAGCAATGAGTAAGGTATATTTATAAATTGTTTTCATAATTGATCGTATTAAAATCCAACATTAATTGTAAATAAGAATGTTCTTGCGGCAGGATAGGTGAAACCTGCAGAGCCATCCACGTTGCTACCACTATCGGCCGACACTGATTCTGGGTCCAATCCGTAATAATCTGTATGTAAAAACAGGTTATTTCCAGTAACTGAGAACGATGCGTTACGAATTACTTTTGCCGGTAACCATCGGGTTGGTAAGCTATAGGCAAGGGTAGCAGAACGTAAACGGATCCATGAAGCATCCTGAACAAATGGTTCAGAAAGTACCCTGTGGTATAACCTGTAATAACCTTCGCCATAAGCAACACCGTCGGGACCTAATCCTTGTCCCAACCACACTTGTTTGGTGTTTTGTGAGCCATCAGCCAATTTACCATCAAACACTTTATAAGATCTGCGATTGGCAGTGTAATCAGCTATACCAAAAGCTGAGTTAAAGTTTTCTAAGCGGTTAAATTTCTCAAAACCCCAACGTGCATCTATTAGGGTAGATAAGCTCAGGCGTTTATAACTGAAAGTATTACTAAAGCCACCTACCCAATCTGGTTGGCTATTCCCTAATAATTTTTGTTTGGTTAAAGAAGAAATTGGGAAGCCATTGGCGCCAATTAATAATGGATTTGATCTATCAGAAAATAATTGATCATCATTGCCCTGATAGCGTACGTAGTAAGAGCCATAAATATTACCGTAAGGTTGGCCTTCTATTAATTTAAAGTTCACTGGGGAGTTGATATAACCTCCCGTTCCAGCCCCATAAGTAATAGGTGCATGATCTTTTAAAGTAAGTACCTTATTTCTGTTGGCAGAGAAATTCAATGAAGATTCCCATGTGAAGTTATCCGATTTAAGTGGGGTTCCACTTAATACCAATTCTATCCCTTTATTTCGGATGTCGCCTGCATTGATAGAGGCTGTAACATAGCCTGTAGCTGAGGAAACGTTTGCCCTGAGGATTTGGTTTTTACTCAAAGAGTAATAATAGGTAAAGTCAAAGCTTAAGCGGTTTTTTAAGAATGACATTTCTAGACCAGCTTCATAGGTATTGGTAAATTCGGGTTTTAAGTTTGGGTCTCCAAGATTAGCCCCAATGGTTAAGCCTGTTGTGCCTGTTGGTAAACCTGTGTAGGTAGAAAACCCTGTTGATGTTGAATAAGGAGGCGCATCTTTACCAATGCGTGCATACGACAATCTCAATTTACTTTGGCTAATAAAAGCTGGTAATTTAAGGTGATCAGAAAATACATAACTTAAACTCGCCGAAGGATAGAAAAAGGATCTATTCGCAGCTGAGAGAGTTGAGGTTATATCGTTTCTACCTGTTATTGATAAGAAAAGGAAGTTTTTATAATCAAAAGCCGCTTCTCCAAAGAAACCATTAGAGCGATATTGGTTTAATGATTGTGACGCTTCTAATACCTTAGCGTTTACGAGCCTAAAATCATTGTAAATACTTAATTGGCTTCCTAGAATTCCAGTGCTTTTTAAGCGTCTATCGTAAAGTTCGTAACCTAAGCGTAAGGTACCATTGATGTTTTCGACCAGTTTATGAGATAAAGTAGCTAAAAACGTTGTATTGATGGCCCGGTAGGTCGAATTATAATCACCAACAAAGCCATCTGCATTGTCGTAAACGTTTTCCCCAGGTAGGTTTAATCTACCAGGCGCAGTTCTAAAGCGGTTATCTGTATAAGTATCTACCCCAGCACGATAGCTAAAGTTTAGCCAATCGGTAGGTGCGTAAGCAAAATTTAAACCACCTATAAAACGGTTTACATTATCTTTTAAGCGGTTAGTGGCTGCGCCAAAGATTGGGTTGTTAGTTCCTCTCCATACTTGAAGACCATTAGGTTGCATATAATCTCTTACGTCCCATCTTCCCGAGTAATAGGTTAAGCTCTCCCCAAAACGATCGGCATCATAACGATAACCACCAGAATTGTTAAAACTCATATTTACACCAGCAGTAATTTTATTACTAATTTTTATGTCGGTATTTAACCTTGCAGATAAGTTTTTATAATCTGTAAAAGGGAGCATCCCATCTTGCATAAATGAAGAGATAGAAGAAAAGAATTTAACAGTCTCATTACCTCCAGCTACAGATACACTGTTTCTAAGCTGTGTACCTTGATCGAATGCGTTTTTGTAGTTGTTGAATATTTTATCGGGATGTGTGGGGTCGATGATCTTAGCTTCGGCAATGGTTGGCCCCCAAGCCGGACCTAAGCCAATCGGTGTATATACGCCCAAAATACCAGCGGTATATTCTTGTTGGATGGCAGGTGTTTTGTTAATATTATCAACACCATAAGTACTAGAGAAATTAGTTCTAATGCCATTTCCTTTTCCTTTTTTGGTGGTGATTACTACCACTCCGCTGGCGCCACGTAGACCATATAAAGCTGTAGCAGCACCACCTTTTAAGATGTTCATGGTTTCGATGTCTTCAGGATTAATATCTGAAACACGATTGCCTACTGAGCGGGTATTAGTGCCTCCATTTGATCCCTGTAAAGAAGTTGAGTTATCTATCTGCACACCATCAATTACATAAAGTGGATCATTCGATAAACCAGCATCAATAGAGTTGATACCCCTGATGCGAATAGTAGCACCTTGTCCTGGTCCGCCACCTATACTCGAGATGGTAGCACCCGCAATTTTACCCTGTAAGGCGTTGATCAAATTGGGTTGTTTATTAATATTTAAATCTTCAGAAGTAACACCTTGGGCGGCATAGCCTAAAGACCGTTTTTGCCGGGTAATACCCAAAGCTGTTGAAATTGTCACTTCTTGCAATGTTTGACTGTCTACAGTCATCCCAATGTTGATCGTAGTTCTCGATCCCACTGTAATTTCTTGTGTAACAAATCCGATAAACGTAGCAACCAGCACGGAGTTAGTGCCAGAAACCGCTATCGAGTAATTACCACTTTGATCTGAAATAACACTTGTGTTAGTGCCTTTAACTTTAATGCCAACTCCAGGTAATGGCAGGCCATCCTCTGTAGAAGTCACTTTTCCGGTAATATTTTTCACCTGAGCCTGTACAGCAGTACTGAGGAAAAAAATAAGGGGAAGAAAAAGTAGTGTAAAAATTTTTCTCATAATCGTTTAGTTTTAAGTTGTTTAATGCAATATAACTAAATTTTTATAAAAAAAACAGCACCTTAATTATCTGGCTAAGGTGCTGTTTGATAAGGCATTTCTAAACTTTTTACAGCCTAATCTTTATTCCGCCATTCATTACAAAACCATCAACAGGAGCGTAAATGTCCCTAAAAACAGGATTGGTAATACTCCCTGTGTAGATGGTATCGAATTTGGTTTGACGGGTATCGATGAAGTTTTCGAAATTGATAAAGATGGAACATTTTTCCCAAAGCTTTTCTACCATAAACCCAGGTGTCCAATAGCTTTTTCCAGTCGTGCCATCGTTTAGCTTTTGTGCACTAAAGTAATAGGCTTCCGCACCAATTTTCCATTTGTCTTCCACTTCGTACATCAATACGTTATTTAACCGATGTTTTGAAACCAGTGGGTAAGCAAAAAATGTATTTCCAGTATGCTGACTTACGTCGGCAAAGGTATAGCCTACAAATAATTTAAAATCTTTAAAGGTTAATTTAACATTGGTTTCCATTCCTTTTGTATTTAAATCACCTTTTGGTTGTTGGTAGGTTAAGTTTCCCGAAACATTATTGAGCAAAATGGGGTTGTTGATCCTTGTATAAAAAAACAGTTGATTGATACTGAAGCCAACTTGATCGTTAAATAATGGCGTTTTATAGTTGATATCGAAATTAGTGCCATAAGAGCGTTCTGCCTTTGTTTGGTTAACATCAATTGGCAAAACATTGCTAAACTGGATACGCTCTGCATCTTCTGTAAAAACCGACGGAGCTTTATAACCCAAACCACCACCAAGTCGAAAGGTGAACTGATTATTCATTTTCCATAATATGGAAACCTTTGGTAAAAGGAAAAAGCCATAGTCGCTATGATAATCACCTCTCAAACCCGTTTCGAATGTTAATTTTTCAGTTGCCGTAAAGGTGTTTTGTACAAAACCACCAATGGTGTTATTTTGGTAAGATCTTAACGGAAAATTGATTTGTTGATCCTCTTTGAAATCTTCGGTAAGGTAATTTAATCCCATTACCCAATCGGCAGTTTCTCCATCCTTTGAGTAGTTGGCTTCCGTATAGCTAGAAAGCTGTATGCCAGAAAAGAGATAGTTTGGCAAGGCAATAGACCGATCATAATAGCTTAAACTATTTCTCAGTGTCAACTTTTGTTGATCGTTAATTTGATGTTTTAATTCTAGCTGACTGCTGTAACGTCCGGTTTTATTTTCTTCGAAATAAGAATGGCTAGCGTTTCCATTCCCTTTGATATATTGTATATCGCCGCCGATACGTTTTTCAATAGTTGTGTTTAAACCAGCAATTAGGGTTGTTTGATCTGACAAATAGAAGAATAATTTAGGGTTTAACGTAAAACGATCAAATTTTGGAATGGCAGTTAATCCAATATTCACAGGGTCGTAGGCCGAACCATGGTTGTAGGCAGCATACACCGTTGCACCCACCGTTTTAAATTTTTGTGCATAAAACCCACTTGCATCAAGGCCCATTGCCGATGTTCCATTCAATAAAAAACTAAGTTGCTTTTCTTCAGTTGGTGTTTTAGAAACAAGGTTAACCAAACCAGCAATAGCACCTCCACCATATAAGGTAGAGGAAGAACCCTTAATTACCTCCACCTGCTTAAGGTCTAGAGGCGCGATTTGGAGCAACCCTAGTCCGCCAGAAAAGCCTGAATACAATGGGAAGCCATCACGGATAATTTGGGTGTATTTTCCATCCAGTCCCTGTATACGGATGCTTGAATTCCCACTGGTTGCAGAAGTTTGTTGCGTTTGGATTCCAGTAGTTTCTGCAAGCATCATCCTAATGTCTCCAGGTTTCATGTTCGCCTTTTCGTCTATCTCTTCGCCAACAAGGACTTCTATTCGCGTTGGAATATTATCAATTGTCCTGCTACTTCGTGTAGCCGAAACTACTACTTCTGCTAATTCTTCTTCCTCTTCGTTAGGGGTTAATAAGATTACCAGCGTTGAGGGTGATGATAAGGGGAAGCTTAACGTATCAGTTCTTTTTTCGTAGCCGATATAACTAAATTGAATAATTTGTTTCCCATCAGGAAGATTTGATAAAATTATAGTTCCACTGCTATCTGCTACCGCTCCTTTAGCGAGCTGAGGTAGTTTTACAGATGCTCCCACTAATGGTTGATTCGTTTTGGCATCTTTGATGATTGCCTTAAAGGTATGTTGTGCATAAGTTACGACCGTATATAACATAACAGCCAATAACAAGATTGTTTTCTTCATTGTAAATGTTGAATTGATAGAATTAATATTTTGCTAGAAAAAGAATTTGGTTTAGCTAAAATATTTTGGGGGTTGCCAGATGTTTGGGCGAATGCCATCAGCAAAAGATTGTAAGTAAGCATTGTTAAAGTGGGCAGGAATAACTGCTTGAAGCTGAATGCTAAAACCAATTAAAGGTGAAGTCATAAACCCACTACAGCCACCACAAGTGTAAAATGGAGAGCAATCCTGGCAACAATCTTCTGTTGGTGAAGTTTGCTTTTTTAATCCTACCGCTGTTTTTGTCTGTTTGCTGTGATCCTCTAAAGCACAACAGGGAGCGATAGAAAGTATCATTACAACCAGCGATAAGAGGTAGGCGAGTTTTTTCACAGTTCAAAATTAATAATTAATTTGGATTGCCGAATTAAGCCGGTAAAACAAAGGTAAAATAAGCATATTTCACCTCGAGTTAAACGTAGGACCTCATAATGTCTTATCTTTATCTTGTGAATCGACTAGAAGTTAAACTAAAAGAAAAGAATATTACGCCTACCGCCATGCGTTTAGTGGTGCTCGATTTTTTATTGAAGCAATCTGTAGCCTTAAGTTTAACCGATCTAGAATTAGGAATGGATCGCACCGATCGAGTAACCTTATATCGCACTATCAGAACTTTTGAGGAACATGGACTGGTACACCGTATAGAAGACGGGAGTGGAATTACCAAGTTTGCCTTGTGCCAAACAGGTTGCAATATAGAGGGGCATCATGATTTACATATCCATTTCTATTGTACAACGTGTAAGGAAACTCACTGCCTTCCTAAAACCCATATTCCTGAAGTTCAATTGCCTAATGGGTATTTGTCTGTTGATACCCAATTAATCGTAAAAGGAATATGTGGAAATTGTAATAATTAAAAGATTTTAAATAAATAGTCTATAAAATCGTTTCGTTGTTCTTTGGTTGTATGGTATCAATACCTCAACCAAATATGAACCCGAAAGAAACGAATACATCGCCATAATTTAACAATTTCATAACCTAAAAATTAGGGCGCTGAGCGCTTAACAGTGTATTTTTGAAGATGGAAATTTCGAGTAAGATTTTGAATTATTTTGTTTAATATTGACCTTAAAGTTATTAACCACAGCTAATGAATCAGCATCATGACTGTATTGCATAAAGATTTATGGGTTTCATTTATAAAGGGAGATGATGAAGCTTTAAACACTTTATACAACAACTTTGTGGATGTGTTGTATTCCTTTGGCCTAAGGTTTTCAGATGATGTTGATCTAGTAAAAGACAGTATTCATGATCTTTTTGTTGACCTTTATAAATACCGTAAAACGCTCTCTAATGATGTGAATGTAAAGTCGTATCTCTTTACTGCGCTGAAAAGGAAAATCTGTTTAGTGCTTAAAAAGAAGGCCATACAAGAAAGCCATATTTTTGAAGCTCCTTTTTTACTTTCTTGCAGTATCGAAGAGCAGATAATCGATGGGGAGGAGCAGTCTATATTGCTGGCCAAACTTCGTAAACAATTGGCGTTATTGCCGGGCAGACAAAAAGAAGCCGTGTATTTAAGGTTTAACGCGGAGCTAGAATACGAAGAGATCGCAGCAATTATGGATATTTCTCTTGAAACTTGTAGAACCCTCGTTTATCGTGGTCTTAAACAACTTAGAGAACGAATGGTAGTTAATCATATCTATAAAATACTGGCTTAAGTAAAATAGTTAAAATAATTAGTCTATAAGCGAAAGTTTATCTTCTCTGGTTTAATATTAGAAGAGATAAATGAATTCAAATAACAATAATAGGGCAGAAGATTTTTTGTTAGGCAACAATTCGAAAGAAAAAGATAGCCTAATCTCTGATAGCGAAAAGGAACTGGCCGAAGCTTTAAAAACAACGATTAAGTCTGTCGGCAACGAAAAACTGCCCTCCTTAGAGGCAGCTGAGCTTTGGTCGAGAATTCAAAACAGTACACTTCATGCACAAAATGGGATAAGTTGGAGGCGATATATGCAAATTGCCGCCATACTCATCGTGGGGCTTGGCATAGGTATCTGGCAATATCAGCGAAATACGAGTACACATAAATTACTTGATTTTGCAGCACAAAACATCAATAAAAAAGAGGTAAGTAAAGTAAAGGCCTTTTCTAAAAAGCATCAGAAAGCACCAGAATTTTTAAGTGAAGAAGAAAATATCATTACTGCAAATGATTTCAATACGTTAGTGGTGGGTGATGGACGCCGATCGGCTATCCATTTACCTGATGGCACAAAAGTGTGGCTTAATTCGGGTTCTAAGCTAATCTATCCAGTTACTTTTACAAAAGATAAAAGAGAAGTGTATTTAGAAGGGGAAGCCTATTTTGATGTTGCTCACAATAAGGAATGGCCGTTTTTTGTGCGTGCTAAAAATCTTGATATTAAAGTATTGGGAACAGAATTTTATGTGAGTTCTAATAAGGATAGCAAGGAAGATTATGCAGTTCTTGTAAATGGAAGTATTACATTCTCCACTGGTCATTGGCTAAATAAAATAGAAAAGATCCTTGTTCCAGGCGAAAGGATCAACTACGATACTGAAAAGAAAGAATTATTGGTCTTAGAAGTGAAAACCGAAGAATTTAAAGCGTGGAAAGAAGGATATGTGAATATCACTAGTGAAACTTTAGATGTGATTGTTCAACGTGTAGCCAAATATTATAACATTGAAATTAGTACTGCTGGATTAGACCTTAGCCATGAGAAATTTACTGGCAGGCTTGATTTTCAGAAAAGTGCAGATGATGTACTCGATATCTTGTGCTTTGGTACGCCTTACGTTTATAATAGCGCAGAAAGGAGGCTGGAAGCGAATAAAAACTAACTACATCTA
>DATJDT010000221.1:0-5905 GCA_035497275.1 Pedobacter sp. | reverse complement strand
GATCTTGGTAACCATTATGTATGGTAACAATGAGATTGGTGTAGTTCAACCGATTAAAGAAATTGCAGCTATTACCCATAAGCATGGCGCTTTATTCATGACTGATGCAACACAAGCTGTTGGAAAAATTCCAGTTGATGTAAATACAGATGGCATTGATTTAATGGCCTTTAGTGCGCATAAAATGTACGGACCTAAAGGTGTTGGTGCCTTATATGTACGTCGTAAAAATCCTAGGGTAAAAGTAACTTCGCAAATGGATGGCGGTGGTCACGAGCGTGGCATGCGTTCTGGAACATTAAATGTACCGGGCATTGTAGGTTTAGGTAAAGCTTGTGAATTGTGCCGTTTAGAAATGGATGAAGAGGCTAAACGTTTATCAGCTTTGCGCGATAAATTAGAAGGAGCTTTAACCAAAATGGAAGAAAGTTATGTAAATGGAAATACAGAACATCGTTTACCACACGTAGCGAATATTTCTTTCAAATATGTTGAGGGTGAAGGATTAATGATGGCAATGAAAGACTTAGCAGTATCTTCTGGATCTGCTTGTACATCTGCCTCTTTAGAACCTAGTTATGTATTAAAAAGTTTAGGCCTTTCTGATGATTTGGCACACTCTTCGATACGTTTTGGCTTAGGTCGCTTTACCACTGAAGAAGAAGTTGATTACGCAATAGAAAATACAAAGAAGGCTGTGAACCACTTAAGAGACCTTTCGCCACTATGGGAAATGTTTAAAGACGGTATCGACTTGAGTAAAATTGAGTGGGCAGAGCACTAATTATTTAAAAAAATAAAGAAATGGCATATTCAGAAAAAGTAATGGAACACTATACCAACCCTCGCAATGTTGGTACGTTAAATAAAGACAGCAAATCTGTTGGTACAGGTTTAGTTGGCGCTCCAGAATGTGGAGACGTAATGCGCCTTCAAATTGAAGTGGATGATAACAATGTAATTACTGACGCTAAATTTAAGACATTTGGTTGCGGTTCTGCAATTGCTTCCTCTTCATTAGCTACAGAGTGGCTAAAAGGAAAAACAATTGACGAAGCTTTAACAATTGACAATATGGACATTGTAGAAGAATTGGCTTTACCACCAGTTAAAATTCACTGTTCTGTATTGGCAGAAGATGCAATTAAATCGGCTATTAACGATTACCGCGTTAAAAATGGTTTAGAAGCCTTTGAATTAGCTAAGTCGCACCACTAAGAATTGAATTGTGATTACCATAACCGATAAAGCAAAAAGCAAAATTGATCACTTAATGCAGGATTCACAAATGGGTTCTGACTACTTTTTACGAGTTTCTGTAAAAGGAGGTGGCTGTTCTGGTTTGTCTTACAATTTGGATTTCGACAATGAAGTTCAAAAAGGAGATCAATTTTTTGAAGACCGTGGCATCAAGATCGCGCTAGATATGAAATCATTCCTCTACCTAGCCGGAACTGAATTAGATTTTACCGATGGATTAAATGGTAAGGGCTTTGCCTTTAATAATCCTAACGCAAGCCGCTCTTGTGGCTGTGGCGAAAGTTTTTCTGTTTAAATACCAATTTCTCATAAGTTGAAAAAAGGCGCCTAATTTTAGGTGCCTTTTTTTATCCGTCAATTCTCCGTTTTACTTGTTTAAATAATATATAGGTTGCTTTTTTAACGCTAAACCTTTATCATTGTTAGCTAAATATAAATTTATAACACATCATGGTAGCATTCAACGAATTTTCTACTGTTCCCAGTTTATTAAGGAACGTTGTTGAAAACATTCATAAGCCTGAAGAAACTTTCTTAATTCATAAAAAAGGTGCAACATGGGAAGAAATCTCCTTTGAAGATACCTTAAGCAGGGCCGATTCAATTTCCGCCTTCTTTTTAGAAAAAGGAATTGCCAAAGGTGACAGATTGGGTTTAATGATCGAAAATTCGCCAGAGTATGTATATTATGATCAAGGGATCCAACAAATCGGAGCTATCAATGTTTCTATTTATCCCACCCTCTCAGAACACGAGGTAGCTTATATCATCAACGATTCGGGCATTAAAGCCTTGTTGATAGGCAATCCTTTCTTATTTAAAAAAGTAGTGAAAATTGCAGCGAACTGCGCTGAACTGCACTATATCATTCCAACATTTAATGATTTTGAAAAAATCCCCGTTCCAGCAGATGTAAAAGCTTCAGTTATCCCTTTTAGCAGCTTATTGGAAAAAACTGTTAGCGAGAGCGAACAAAAACAGATCAATCAACGTCGACGTGAGGTATTACCTGCTGATATTTCTTCTTTAATCTATACATCGGGAACTACAGGAACCCCAAAGGGAGTAATGCTTACCCACAATAACTTTGTAGAAAATGTAAATGTTTGTTTACAGCAGATTCCAGTTATTGATGAAACGGAAACTTTCCTGTCCTTTTTGCCACTATCGCATGTATTTGAGCGCACTGCTACCTATCACGTATGTTGTGCCCAAGGTTGTAAAATTGCTTTTGCGCAAAGCTTAGAGCTTTTGGCGAAAAACATGGGGGAAGTAAGGCCCACTATCATGTCGTGCGTACCGAGATTATTAGAGCGCATTCACGATAAAGCAATCAAATCTGGAACGGCAGCAGGCGGTATGAAAGCAAACATATTTAACTGGGCCTTAGAAACAGGAAAAGATTATCGACAAGCTAAAGAAGCTGGTAAAAGTGCAGGGTTGATTTTGAGCGCAAAAAAAGCAGTTGCGGAGAAATTGGTATTTAGTAAAATCAAAGAGAAAACTGGCGGTCGGTTAAAATTTATGCTCTCGGGAGGTGCAGCGCTTCCTCGCAACGTTGGCGAGTTTTTTGGCGACCTTGGCATTAAAGTACTGGAAGGTTTCGGACTTACAGAAACATCGCCCGTAATGGCAGTAACCGAATATCATCGCCAGGTTTACGGTACGGTAGGTCGCATTATCCCTGGCATTGAGGTGGCCATTCAAGATGTTGAAACCAAAGAAATGATCACTATCCAAACCCATCATACATTTAAGGAGGATTTTGAGTGTGCGGAGGGCGAAATTATTGTTCGTGGACACTGCGTAATGAAAGGCTATTTTAACAAGCCAGCCGAAACTGCAGAAGCTATCGATAAAGATAAATGGTTTCACACTGGCGACATTGGTCGCTATTATAAAGGCAATCTGCAAATTACCGATCGCCTCAAAAACATGATCGTAAATGCCTATGGGAAAAATGTGTACCCAACACCCGTTGAAAATATCTATTTGAAGAGCCCAAAAATAGACCAATTGTTCTTAATTGGAGATAAGCGCGAATATATAACAGCCATCATTATTCCCAATAGGGAAACATTGCAAGAGACCTTTAAACTTAACGAAGCTTTTTTTCAAGAAGAAAATCCTTTCATTGACAATCCCGAAATTAAAGAATGGATGGAAAAGGATATCAAAAAGATCTCTGGCGAACTGGCAAAGTTTGAGCGTATTAAAAACTTCATCATTAAAAGAAATCCTTTCGACATAGACGAGGGCGAAATTACCCCAACCTTGAAAGTTAAACGTCGCGTTGTAGAGAAAAAATATGTAGAAGCCATCAATGCGATGTACCATGAAGCAGTAGAAGCTGATTAGCATATATATATTTCCCTAAGTTTGTAACGTTCGGTAAAATTGAAACGTATTATGATAAAAGTTCAATTTCAAACAACTTAGCTCTATGAAAAATATTGCCATACTTTTTATTACCTTATGTTTAATTTCCTGCAAAAAAGAAGCAGTATATGGCCCTTTAAAATTAAAGGATGGAGAGAAAGTAGAGCTACTTGTTGATCATAGATATGGCGGAGATAAAGACATCCTTTTAAAGTTACCTGAGAAAGAATTAGCGGGCGCCTCTCTTGTAGGGTTCGACCAAAGAGAACCGGGTTACACTTACCGCATTAAAGCCATATTTCATAACGAAGAAAATCCACCACAAGATGGGCCATCGTACTACTTTGTATTTAAAGATGTAATCAGCAAAGCACAATATAAAGGAAATGAATCATTCGAGGTCCAACTGATTAGATCTTATATTCCTGGCGGACCTTTTATTATGTTGAATAAGCTAGCCGATCAGTATTATTTTAGCAATGATATAGCATTAACTTATGCAAATAGCACAGTTCAAAATTCGCTTGAAGAAATCTGGCAAGATGTGGTAGAAGTTCGCGCAAACTGGAAAAACGGGCAACAACCAAAATGGAAATCCATTAAAGCAACGGTTGTACACGATCCTCAAAAATTCGGGAAAGCTTATTTAGTACAGCAGCTAACGTTTACGCAATAAATAGACAAAAAAATCTTCGAAAATTTCGGGTCGACCACAAGTGTAGATTTGCCCATTAAAAACACGGCAAAATTCATTACTTTTGCAAAAAAATACCATAAATGAGTACAGGATTATCAGAACAGGAAATATTACGTCGCGATTCATTAAAACAACTGCGAGCATTAGGAATTAACCCTTATCCTGCAGAGGCATATGAAATTAATGCCAATGCAGCAGATATTTTAGCAAATTACGAAAAAGATAAAACTGCATATAAAACGATCAGCATAGCTGGCCGTATTATGGGCAGGAATATTATGGGAGCAGCTTCTTTTGCAGAGTTGCAAGATGCTACTGGTCGCATTCAAATTTATCTGAAACGTGATGAACTTTGTCCTGGTGATGATAAAACCTTATACAATACCGTATTTAAGAAATTATTGGATATTGGTGATTTTATTGGGGTAGAAGGCTATGTTTTTACTACCCAAACTGGTGAAATCTCAATCCATGTAATTAAATTCACTGTACTTTCTAAATCTTTACGCCCATTACCTATCGTAAAACGTGATGATGAAGGCAATGTATATGATGGATTTACCAATCCTGAGTTGCGCTATAGAATGCGTTATGTAGATTTAACGGTTAATCCTGATTATAAGCAGATTTTCATTAAGCGCAGCAAAGTAATCAATAGCATGCGTAGCTATTTTGACGATCAAGGCTGGATGGAAGTGGAGACACCTATCCTACAGCCAATTCATGGTGGTGCAGCTGCCCGTCCCTTTACTACGCACCATAATACTTTAGATATGCCCCTTTATTTGCGTATTGCAAATGAATTATATTTAAAAAGGTTAATTGTTGCTGGTTTTGATGGAGTTTATGAGTTTGGTAAAATGTTCAGGAATGAGGGGATGGACCGAACGCACAACCCAGAATACACTTCAATGGAAATTTATGTAGCTTATAAAGATTATATCTGGATGATGGCTATGGTTGAAGAATGTTTAGAAAAAGTTGCTATTGCAACCAATGGCAGTGCAGTAGTTACGGTTGGCGAAAATGAAATCAATTTCGCGGGACCTTATGAAAAATTAACCATGTATGAGTCTATTCAAAAATATACTGGAATAGATGTTTCTGGCATGACCGAAGATGATCTTTTACAGACCTGTAAAGATTTAGGTATCGAAACCGATTCTACCATGGGTCGCGGCAAGTTAGTCGATGAGATCTTTAGCGATAAGGTGGAAGCTAATTTAATCCAACCTACTTTCATTACCGACTATCCAATTGAAATGACACCTTTAGCCAAAAAACACCGTTCGGTAGAAGGCTTGGTTGAGCGCTTTGAAATATTTGTAAATGGTAAAGAAATAGGTAATGCTTATTCAGAACTAAATGACCCGATTGATCAAAAGGAACGTTTCGAAGACCAATTGAAACTGGCTGATAGAGGTGACGCAGAGGCTATGGCAATGGATGATGATTTTGTTCGTGCTTTAGAATATGGTATGCCCCCTACTTCTGGTTTAGGCTTTGGTATCGACCGTATAGTAATGCTAATGACTAATCAATCAACCATTCAGGAAGTATTATTCTTCC
>DATJDT010000220.1:0-3275 GCA_035497275.1 Pedobacter sp. | reverse complement strand
CCATCGGTTTAAATGGCTCACCTTCATTTTGCCTAACCAATAAAGTTTCCTTTCCACCCTCACTTGATGAGGCCAACCTCACTTTACCCTTGCTGTCAGTCATCCACCCTGTAATATTGCCTGGATTTCGACTTACCATATTCATCTTACCATCTCTAACATTCAAGCGATAAACATCAGAAACTGTAGAATCCCTTTTATTAGACAATACCAATAAATAATTATTATCAATAAGTTTATCCTCTAAAATTCTAATCCGCGTTTTCCCGTCTACACTTAATTGCCTTTCGTTTTTGCCTTCTTTGTTGATGATGAAAAGATCCGCCTTATATCTGCTGCCTTCCTTCTCTTTATAATAAATCAATTCGTCGTTACTTACCCAAGAATAAAAGCTAATATTTTTCTCAATAAGTTGTGTGAGCTGAGTAGATTTTCCAGTGGCCAAATCTTCTACAAAAAGGTTCTGTTTTTTGTTTTGCAACTTTAAATAAGAAATACTTTTACCATCTGGCGAAAGACGATAGGTAGCTTTATCCTGTGACTTAAAAAAATTATCTACAGGAATTACCGCAACATTACTTTCTCCATTACAGGCAAGCAGTAATATAATCAGTATAAGCCCAATATATTTCTTCACAATCGTCATACTATTTAGTGAGGCAAAAATACATATCCCCAAAATGGAAAAGCCATTAAACATTAACATTGTTACTTACTAAACTGGCATTCGTTACTCAATGTAGCAAGATTGCATTGTAATCAAATAAAACCAAGAGTAACAATTAGAATACGCTGTTCCAATTTTCATCCATGATGAAGTTATTACGATTTAACTATTTCTTAATGGAGCATATGAAAAATCGTAATGGTTTCGTTAATTTAGCAATAGTATTATTTTATGCTATCATTTACTAATTTTTTTAAAAAAATTATACCTAAAAAAAACCTTTATGCTATTGAAGAAATTAAGCTTATTTATTTTTTTTAGTTTTTCATTTTTCTTGCTTCAAGCACAAGATCGTGCCGATGAAGCACTCGCTTTTCAATACTACCAACAAGCAGAATATGATAAAGCTGCGGTTCTATTGGAGAAGCTTTTCAACCAAACAAAAGACGACAATTACTTTGAGCTATATTTTACTTCCCTCATCAAGATAAAGAAATATACAGAGGCTGAAAATATGATCAAGAAATTGATTCCACAGTACCCACTAAAAACACAATACCCAGTTGCATTAGGAAGAGTATACTTAGAAAACGGCCGCACAGCGGATGCAAATAAAGTTTTTTTAGATGTGATTAGTAATGTACGAAAGGACGAGTTTAGCATCAGAGAACTTGCCAATCATTTTTATCGTTTTGAGGCCTATGACATGTCTATCAATACATTTTTACAAGGGAGAAAGCTATTGGGCGATGAGCAGGCATTTATCTATGAATTGATCAGTATTTACCGTTTCAAGAAAAACAAAATCAAGCTAATAGATGAATATATCACAGTACTTGGTAGTACTCCTCAATTGCTACCACAGGCACAAAATGCTTTTTCATCAGTGTTTGAAGGTAATAGTGATTATCAATTGTTACAAACTGCGCTACTTAAAAAAATACAAAAGGAACCAGATTCCGAGGTTTTTAATCAATTATTTATCTGGCAGTTTTTGCAGCAGCAACAATATGAGATGGCACTTCGGCAATTAATTGCACAAGATAAACGGGTAAAGGACGAGGGTGCGCTGTTATTTAATACTGCCAATACTTTTATTGCAAATCAAGCCTATCAAACTGCGATCAAGGCCTATGAATATATCATCACAAAAGGCAAAGAAAACCCATTTTATCTGGCCTCAAGAATCCATCTTGTAAATACCAGGTTTGAACTCGCCATTGCGGGCAAATATGAAAATCAGGAAATAGCCTTATTGGCCGATCAATATAAAAGCATCTTAGATGAATATGGTAAAAGCCCGCAGACTTTATTTGCGCTCCAACGCTGGGCATATTTACAGGCATATTACCTAAACGACATTAAAAAAGCGGAGCTTGCTTTAGAAGAATGCCTCACCATTCCTGGAACTTCGCCAATGGACATCGGACGTATAAAATTGGAACTTGGCGACACCTATATTTTAACTCAACAACCTTGGGAGGCCGTTTTAATCTATGAGCAGGTTGCAAAACAGTTTGAAAATCAAATAATCGGGAATGATGCCAAATTTCGCTCTACCAAGCTCGCCTTTTACCAAGGCGATTTCGGATATGCTAAGTCACAGGCCGACGTGTTAAAAGCCTCTACTTCTCAGCTTATTGCAAATGATGCACTGAACCTCAGCTTATTAATTTCTGATAATTTACAAAGCAAAAATGATAGTCTGGCGCTATTGATGTACGCTAAAGCAGAAATGATCCAATTTAAAAACAAGCCCGAATTGGCGCTGTCCAAATTAGATAGTATTTCCCTGCTATATCCTAACAATAGCTTAACTGATGATATCTTAATGGCTAAAGCTAAAATCTTCCTAAAAACAAACGAATCGGCTAAAGTGGTTGAGGTACTAAATGAACTCATTAACTTGCATAGCGATAGTATTTGGATAGACGATGCTTTATTTACGTTAGCCGATCTATATGAAAAGAAACTGGATGATCAAGCTCAAGCCAAAACACTTTATCAAAAATTGATGACCGATTACCCGGGAAGCATGTTCACCGCCGAAGCTCGAAAAAGATTTAGAAACTTACGGGGCGATAACCTGGGCTAATTCAATGAACCAAATTAACTACCTTTGCAAAATGCTATTATACAATGTAACCGTGATTATTGAAGATGCTGCTGCCGAAGAATGGCTGCAATGGATGAAAGAAGTTCATATTCCTGAAGTACTGGCTACAGGAAAATTTGTTTCAAACCGCTTATTAAAAGTGGTCGATTCTCCTAATGAAGGTGTTACCTACTGCTCACAATATATTGCCGAAACGCAAGAAGATTATCAAGATTACCAAGCAAATTTTGCCCTGGCCTTACAAGCTAAAGTGCAGGCGAAGTTTGAAAATAGATTTGTTGCTTTTCGTTCACTGATGGAATTTGTTGATTAGTATGCAGTTCGTAGAAACACCTATTAAAGATTTATTAATAATTGAACCTAAACTCTGGAAAGATAGCAGGGGTTATTTTTACGAAAGCTATAGCGCCAAGCTATTTGCCGAAAAAGGAATTGACGCCACCTTTGTCCAAGACAATCAGAGCTTATCACAAAAAGGCACACTAAGAGGGC
>DATJDT010000219.1:0-13593 GCA_035497275.1 Pedobacter sp. | reverse complement strand
ATTCTTTAAACTCACTTTCGTTACCGGTTCTATCAACAGCAGTTACAGCATAAGCTGTTAATGCACTTTTCGCCCCATTTGCGGCGGTAATCTCTGCTAAAACTGCAAGCTTATAATCGTTTCTATTCATTACTTTATACGACCATTTATTGCCATATTTAAAATATACTACCCATTGGAAAACATCCTTTTTATGGGGATGGTCCCAGTTAAGCTGAACAAACTTATCTTGAGGGCTAGCCGATAATGTTGGCATCGCTGGTTTTTTATCATCCAGCCAGGCACTCGAAGGCACGATTGCTTGGTTTTTATATGGGCCTTCTAATAGGCCCTCCCTCAATACAGCGTGTTTAATCAAACCCGCAATACTCCAATGTACCGCGCCCTTACTTGCAGGTGTAATACCTCTGGTAATCATAATCTGATTGATTACTTCATCTGCATTTTTTTCATCACCACCTAAGCTAATATTCATACCTGGCCATAAGTGTCTACCTTTGGTATTTTCAGACTGCCACCAACCTAATAAAACCGGAAAGCTTTGTGGGTATTGATTTACCTTCCAATAGAGCTGGGGTGTAAAATAATCTATCCAACCTTTGTTGAGCCATAGTTTTGCATCAGCATAAAGCTTGTCATATTGGTCATAGCCTTCAATCGACTCGGGATAGCCCGGTCGCCAAATTCCGAATGGGCTTAATCCGAACTTTACATACTTTTTCTCCTTTTTGATTTCTTTATAAACCCGTTCAATAAATTTATTGACACTTTCTCTCCTCCAATCTCCTCGACTTAATTTTCCACCTCCTTGTTGATAAGCTGCCCAGCTACTGTCATCAGGAAAATCGGCACCGCCATTATAGGAATCATAAGGATAGAAATAATCATCGAAATGCACGCCATCAATATCATAACGTTTTACGATATCTTTCACAACAGCGGTTGATAAATCTTGTACGCCTTTTAAAGATGGATCCATCCAGTATTGGCCGTCTTTTAGTTTCACGACTAATGATGGATTTGTTTTCACAATAGATTTTTCGCCCACTTCTTTACCTGAAAGATGATGTGCACGATATGGATTTAACCATACATGCAATTCCATTCCGCGATCATGCGCTGCCTCTACCCAAAAATCTAAAGGATCATAATAAGGATCTGGTGCCTTACCTTGCACACCCGTTAAAAAATACGACCAAGGCTCTATATCACTTTTATAAAGTGCATCGGCCTGAGGCCTAATCTGCAAAATAGCTGCATTAAAATTTAGCGATTTTAACAGGTCCAATAACACAATAGCTTCCTTTTGTTGTTCGGCTGTACTTAAGCCAGGTTTACTTGGCCAATTGATATTAGCCACAGAGGCAATCCAAGCTGCCCTAAATTCATGCATAACCTGAGGTCGCTCTTGTCCAGCAGAAACCTTAATTAAGAGCAACAACGAAAAGGCACTCAATAATAATTTTTTAAACATTGGGTGTGTTTGATAACTTCGTATGAATGACTAATTAACTCCGCCTTTACGAGTAGCTTTTGTTTGTACAGGCCATGTACCAGGGGCACCAGTACGTGGATTATTTGCTAAAGGGGCCCTTTCATGAGACATCTTTGCTGGATCTTCGCAGGCCATATAGACCAAAATAGCCGCTAAAATTGCATTGCTTCTAATCTCATCGAACACCATCTTATCATAACTATCGCGGTTGGTATGCCAAGTATAAGCACCATAATCCCAGCTGGTAGAGCTCAAAGAAAATCCAGGGGCACCTGCTGCAACAAAGGAAGCATTATCAGAACCGCCACCGCTGGGAGAACCAGGGAAGTTCGTTTTGATTTGATTCTTAATAGTATCTGGAACTGCAGCTAACCAACGTGGCAAAAAGTCTTTCGCTTTAGCAAAACCCTGTCCCGATAAATTAACCACCCTACCTGTACCATTATCTTGGTTAAATAAAGCTTGTAAGTTATTTACAATTTCTGGATGATCTTCCACAAAAGCTCTAGAGCCATTTAAACCTTGCTCTTCACTACTCCAATGCCCTACCAAGATTGTTCTTTTTGGATTTGGATAAAATTTCTTTAAGATGCGCATCGTCTCCATCATCATAATGGTTCCAGAGCCATTATCGGTTGCTCCGCTCGCAGCATCCCATGAATCGAAGTGAGCCGATAGCATTACATATTCATTTGGCTTTTCTGTGCCTTTTATTTCAGCAATAGTATTTAGCGTTGGAACTAGGCCTAACTCTTTCGATTCGGAAACGATTTTAAGCCTTGGTTTTGCGCCCGACTCTGCTAAACGATAAACGAGGCCATAATCTTCAACGGATAAATCTACCGTTGGGACTTTAGTGGTATTTGCGCCGAATACTTTGTCAACGCCCCATCCTTGCGACCAGTTATTGATGATAATTCCGGCAGCGCCAGCATTTTCTAAAGCTAAGGCTAAGTTTTTTGCATTTAATCCGGTTTTAGCCAATCGATCTCTCCAAGCTGTTGCAGCTGCAGTTTTGTCGGCTTTCATTTTTGCCAATCCGTCTTTGGTGGCAAACTCTTCCCAATTCTTATCTGGTCGGCCAGAAATTGGGTTTAATGAAATCAATACTAATTTACCTTTAACACTCGGCAACCAGGCTTTAAAAGCAATAGAATCTGCCACTAGTGGCAAAACAATAGCTTCAGCATCTATTCCTTTACCTTTGGTTGATGGGCTCCAAGCTAGTTGAGTACCTTCCAATGTTCTTAATCTTGGGCTTACCAAATCGATATGGGTAACGCCTCTTTCCCAACCGCGCCATTGGCCCCATTGTTCATTTTTTGCGGAGATGCCCCAAGTAGCATACTTCGCAACCGCCCATTCATGCGCTTGTTTTAGTTGGGGTGTGCCTACCAATCGAGGTCCGATTTTGTCTAATAATTCATGCGCTAAGTTTTCAAGCTGCGAATTTTCATTTGCCTCTTTTACGATTTTATCAATAATGGGGTCTGTGCTTTGTGCAAAGGCTACACTGCTGCAAAATACAGCTGCAACAACGCCCAACTTGGCGAAATTGCCAAGTGTATTTTTCATTTTCATCATAATTAGTTAAATAGTTATGAGAAAGGTAAGGCTTTGCTGTTATTTTAACAAGGAAAACGGGGTGTCTAGAGAATTTGTTACAGGAAAGGGGGCAACCTCCGTGATTGTGAAGTAACGAAACAATTTTACAACATCACTCCAATTTGTTTCCCATTCCAATCGGGGAAAAGGATCTTATCATTGTTAATCCCTAAATGTTTATCAGCTACTTCGCTAAATACACTTCTAAAATCTGTTGTTACAGGTAAATCCCTTCCATCTTCCAGGTTTTCCTTGGCTAAAGGATTAATTAACCCATGAACTAAACCTCCATTTACGGCATTTCCTAAAATGAAATTACAAGATCCGCGGCCATGATCTGTACCTCCGGTACCATTTTGCGCAACTGTTCTACCAAATTCGGTCATGGTCATTACCGTTACATCATCTTGATATTTTGCCATATCATTCCAGAATGCCATGATACAATTACTTAAGTCGTTTACATTTCTCGCAAAAACACCTGCCTCTGTCCCCTGATTAAAATGCGTATCCCATCCACCTGATTCTGCAAATGCAACTTCCATGCCCACATCCATTTTAATGAGCTGTGCAATTTGCTTAAGTGAATTGCCAAGTGCGGTATTAGGATAAACTACATTATTTTCTGGTTTGTAATTTTTTATAGCTGTTTTTTGAAGCATTTTAATTGCATCAAAGCTTTCTTTACCTGTGTTCTTCAACAAGCTTGAAGAAGTTTGATCATAAAGATCTTCGAATGTTCTCGATGCATTATTAACACTGGCTTGATTACCTCTCATTTGGATATTGAAATCGGCCAAGTTACGGATGGCAACTGCGGGATTATCTCCATAGAACGACCTAGGTAAGGATGATGTTAAACTTACGGCTTGAAAAGGAGTGGCCGCATCATGTCCAAGCAACCCTACTGCACGGTTTAACCAACCACTTTCAGTTCCCTTTTTAAATGGCGTACCAGATTCCATAAAGTCTTGTGCATCAAAGTGTGACCGGGTATTATTTGGAGAGCCTATGCCATGCACTATCGCGAGTCTCTTCTCACGGAACATCGGTTCAAAAGCTGACATTGAAGGATGCAGACCAAAACGTCCATCTAAATCAACTAATGGCTTTGTTTTTTGTCCCGCTACAGCCGACATGAATAAACCCGGCCTGGCAGCCTTTAAATATTGGTCGGTAAAAGGCGTAACAGCCATTAAACCGTCCATTGCTCCCCGCTGAAAGATACACACCATTACTTTCCGTCTTTTAAACAAACCTAATGGAGTTGTACTTGCAACCGCATCTGCTAAAAACCCAGGTATGCCCCCTAAACCGATTCCGAATAAGGCAAGTCCGCCAGCTTTGATAAAACCTCTTCTCGATGTCATGATAAATGTTATTTACGTTGAAATTCTGGTGAACCAATAATTACCCCTACTACTTGTGCCAACATCGTGTTAGTGCCAGCCTTTAATGGAGTAACCGTACTATTTAGTGCCTTTTTTCCTTTTAACTCCAGTATAGCATCTTCATTCGTCATGCTATTCATTTCCTTTGAAGCTGCATTCTTATCCGCAGCTGCTGCTACATTTGCTTCTAATTGTGGGTCAGACACCATTGGTTTTAAGCGTTCAATTGTGGCATCTAATTTCCGTTCGGGCATCATCAATTTACTGTAAGTTACTAATGCTGCTTCTGCACTTTCGGGCTCTTTATTTTTGTTTAGTGCTGATAAATTAAAAGTAATTCCAGGTATGCGTTGTGCGGCTAGGGCCAAACCAAAGTTCATTCTATTCAATAGCGAGCCTGTATTGATCCAATATTGACCGCGATCTGGAAAACCAGTAGGAGCTTGATAATAGTAAAGTTGCTGCCCCATTTTGTTAATCCAGGTATATAGCTGATAAGGCTGTTTAACGGTTGCATCTAATCCCCTAACTGCACTTATTGCTAGTTCAAAAGGAGATTTGGTTTTTTCTCTAAGCGCATCGGCAGACCAAAACTCAGGCGCATTTACCATGGTAATGATTACACTTTTAATATCTCCATCTGATGATAAAAAGGTTTTAGCCATTTTATCGATCAGGCTTTGAGGTGGAGCATCGCTTACAAAACGAATAGCTATTTTTTTGGAGATAAACTTTGCTGTGGACTGATGATGGGCTAGCATTTTCAATAAAGTTACGCCTTCTTCATAGCCACCACCAGCTGGGAATTTCTTGCCTAGCACAATTTTCTCCCCGTTATCGTGACGGTTCATCGCAAACAGAAAATCGCCATCCCTTACAAACCCACGTTTCGTTAAATTACTATCTCCAATTTTTGCCAATACATTTTTTATTCCAGCGCCATAGCCGTTATCACCCATTGGCGCAATTGTCCAACCCGTTAAAATGCGAGCAGCCTGTGTTACATCGCTTTGCGTGTAGCCACCATCAACGCCAAGTGTATGCAACTCCATTACTTCACGTGCATAATTCTCATTTAACCCTGGTTTTTTATTGGCATTAGGCAATTTGGTTTTCAATTTTTGTATCCTCGCTTTAGCCATTTTGCCCCTAGCATTTTGTAGCGGCGTCATAGACGCATCGTCCATGGGAACATTATTACCCGCACTACTAAAATTATCCAGGTACATTAACATAGCTGGAGATTTGGCAGTACTTAATACGAGGGTTTCGAATTTACCAAATACTTGAGGCCTAATAACATCCCGTTCAAATGCTGGAACATATGCCGCACACTGGTTCTTGCTTAACGAAACGTTAAAGTGATTGAACCAAAAATCTGTCATCAACTCCCTAAATTGATTGTTGGTATATATTGCTCTTGTTATCTTTTGGTTAATAAATTGACGATACAATTCTTGCTGAGGTTGATAACCTTTTGTTTTCATATAAGCCAAGATAGACTCGCGATAGGCTGGTCCCTTCGAGTTTGCAATCGAATCTTTGTGGATATAGCCATCCCTCACAGCAAACCTAACCACCTGGGCATTTCTCGGATACTTATTTTCTACCTCCGTATTGGTTAGGTTAATATCCTCAAACCTACTTAACGCTTGGTTAAGTGTTGTATCAGCTAAATCTCCAGCTAGCTGTTGTTCAAGCCATTTAGTTAGACCTATTTTTACAACGTATGCTACATCCCCTGTTTTTGCGCCATAGGTAAAGCGACTTAATAAATGGGCTGCTGCTTGTTGCTCTGTTAATCCTGCCTTTTTGTAGGGCAAGTTTAGGCTTGTATAATTAACAAATGAAGCTAGCATTACTAACATGCCAAAGCTCAATAGGCAAATGTAAAAACTATGTATCCGTTTCATTAGCATTAAGTTGTGGTTCAATTACGACTCTATGACAATAGAAAACACATAAGGATTAATTTACGCTCAATTTTTATGCGCTTAAATATCAAACAATAATTATACCTTTTTAATCGGTTCCTTTCCCCTTTTTATAACCAAATCAGCAACTTGTTTAAACTGGGAGCTTTCCCAACCATAGTGGTATTTAACATACATTTTCACTGTTGTGGCCAGGGCTACAAGCCCGTTAATTTCTCTATACATCACTTCGTTTCGAATGATGCAGGCATTGCTTAACAATGCACAAATTCTTTTTACTTCATTATTTTTAAGGTAAAGTATTGCGTAGAAATCCTCCAAGCATGGTATCTTCAGATCTTCTTGTGGTGGCATAAAACAAGCATTGGTTTTTAATAATTTAATAATGCTACAAAAGTTGCTTAGCAAAAAATCATATCGTTGTTGTGATGCAAATTGACTGTAAATAATCTTACTACTCCCTACTAACATGTACATTTCTGTTTCGCTAACAGTGGTGGTTGATTTAAGTTCTTTGAATAAATTCTTGTTTAGCTCTTTCAGGGCTTCGAATGACAGTTCCCGTACTGCAACTGTATGCAAGTACTGTTCCATCAATATTGTTACATTAGCGATTGAAGCCTTCGCATTTTGCGAAACAAGGGATAATGCTTCCAATTGAATACCTCTCTTGGTAGGTTTATAGTGACTTCCATAACCCATAATCCTCGCGATTAAAACGTCAAAATTAGCGAGATTTCTCACATGTTCATTTTCATAAATCATTGGCATCAGCATATCATTTTACGGTTATAATTATTTAATTATCATCAAGTTATAAAAATAAAAATGACAAATTACACTTGTAGAAAAAGTATATTTTAGGTTAAAAAATTATAAAAAAGATTAATACAAATTATTCCAAATAAGATTAAATATTCGATAAATTAATGCGCGGTAACTGGAAGAAATAGTGCAGGTTACCCGCTTCATACTAATATTTTAGTTTTTCAGTTTTTAATATATTTTTGTAAAAAACTAACGAAAACTCATGAAGAAAAAATTACTCTCTCTTGTCATCTTGGCCTGCGCCTTTGTTTCTATGGCGTTTGGACAGGTGGCCGACTCAACTAAGACAAAAAAAGACATGTCGCTACAGGTTATGGTAGGTACACAAGGCATTGGTGTAAACCTTAGGTATGTATTAAGTCCTAAAATTGGATTAAGGTTTGGCGGCAGCTACGCACAAGCATCAGGAAATGACCTTTTAAAAATCGATGGTTTTAAAACTACTAACAAAGCAAGCGGTAAATTTAATACTGTACACGCTTTAGCAGAGTTTATGCCGCTAAAAGCTATTCGTATTGTTGGGGGTGTTGCCTATCTTGCCAACGCACAAGCCTCCATTCATTTAGCCCCTAAAGACACCCAGAAATTTGAAGACATCACCTTCACCCCTGACGAAATTGGAACCTTAAATGTAACTGCAGACTGGGGTACTATCGCACCTTATTTTGGTTTTGGTATAGGTAAAGGAATTCCAAAGAAAAGATTTAATGTAAACTTAGATCTTGGAGCTTATTACCTTTCGGCACCTTCGGTAACAATTGTAGGCACAAAATTATTAAGCGAGAATGATCCGAATGAAGTAATCATTCAAGACAACATGAAAGATTACCGTTTCATGCCAGTAGTTCAATTAAACTTTAATTTCAAATTCTAAAAAACTCTTTCGATGAAATTCATATCAAAAAAAATACTAGCTGGATTGGCAGTTATTTTCATGCTGTATAGTAGCTGTAAAAACCCAGTTGAAAACGTTGACATTATCGTAAACACGGATGTCCTCAAATCTCCTATCATGGTGAGATTCGTAAATGCCAAAACTGGCGCTACCAATACTCCACAAAATTTTGAAGTTAACATTAGCGGTCAAAATGCCAATGTAGTTGTAACCAATACCGGGGGGAAAGATTTTGAAACTTCCCGTGGCTTCTTACAATTGGCCCTGGCAGAAAATGCAAATCCTTCTGAGGCTAATCCAGTTAAATTTACTGTAAGTGCAAATGTTCCGGGTTTCGCTCCTACAACGCAGAATATCACCGTTACGAGCGCAACAGAACCCCTTTTGTTTATCGTTCAATTAGTAGAGTATGCAAATCCAGCTGCCGGCACTGGCGTTGTTGTAGCTAATCGCAACATTACCAATGGTACTGCCACTAGCGAGCTAGTGTTAACTACAGCAACAAATTCAGCAATGCCTGAAAAATCAAATATTACAATCGCAGCCGGAACAAGCTTTTTAGATGGTGCAGGACAAGTAATTAACGCCAACCAAATAGAAGCGAAGGTTGTACATTATGGACCGTCAAATCCAGAATCAGTGGCGGCATTTCCAGGAGGTTTCTATGCTGGCAATGCAATTGATGCAAACGGACAGTCTATAAATGGTGGTGTTGTTTTTGTAACTGGGGGCTTTTTAGCAATTGATATTTATGCAGGCAACAAAGAAGTAAAGGGCTTCTCAAAACCGATTATGGTAGAAATGGAAGTTAACAATACCTTGATCAATCCAAACACTGGCGCAGTTGTAAAAGAAAATGAGACTATTCCTTTGTGGAGTTTAAATGAAGAAACTGGACAATGGAAATTGGAAGGCACCTCAACCTTTGTTAAAAATGGTGAAGGTAAACTGGTAGCAAAAATGTCTGTAAGCCACCTTTCTTACTGGAATTTTGACTGGTATTATGGAACTTGTGGAAATAATGGAGGTACCTTAACCATTAAGGCCCCAAAATTCTCGACTTCACAATATTATAAGTTATATGTTGTTACGGCAAATGGAGGTAAAACTAATTATCCTGGTTCAATCTATCTTGCAAACGGAACTGAAACCAAGAAAACTTTATTGAACTTGCCTTCTGGTAAAGGGAGGTTTGTACTTTATGATAACAGCAATAAACTGATCGCAGAAAGTCAGGAATATGCAAATCTTTGTGGACAGAACACGGTACTTACCATTCCAGAAGGAGCTCAACCAGATATCGTAGATGTATCATTAAATATTCAGGTAAAATGTAGCACCAAAAAGATCGCTACAGGCTTAAACGCTTTTGTATATGTATCAAAAGCAGGTGGAAATTGGAATGATTATACTTATTTATACCTACAAAACGGGAAAGCTACCGGCAAGTTCGAAAATGGAGCAACTTATATTATCGATGCTTATATGGGTGGTAAATGGTATAATACCCAGTTTAAGTTCGATAAAAACAACTTTACATTACCAGCTGGAAAAGATATCTCTGGAAAAGCTGTTTATAATGCGGCAACAAACAAACTAAACATCGAAGGACTATTTGTCTCTTCAAACTGCCAATAACGATAACAAATAAACTATAATCGTAAGGGAAGTTTCATCAAAAGATGACTTCCCTTATTTTTTTAGTTCGTGTAAATCTGTTCTTCGAGCAACAAGCCTTTGCAACCACTCGCCGTTTCAACAGCATGGATATATTTGTAACATTTGCCTACCTGATCATATAGCTGGTCGATCAGTTTAATCGAAACATCTGGCGCATGAAAACACACGCTGTCCTGTAAACATAAAAATCGTTGCTTTCCAACGCTCATGAAATCATATAAATACCCTTGATCTTGAAGTTCGATAATTCTATTGGTAATGAGAACGTTCATTTTCTTAATTTTAGACAAGGTTGATTTCATAACTAAATTTTTAAGAATAAATGTCGGTGGAATATTTGCAACTATATTAACAACAACATGTTACGATAGTTTTAAACTTCTTCATCTTTTTCCCATATATCTTCAAATTCATTCGGATGGCGCTTAAATTGCGCATGTACATATGGGCACAATGGAATAACTTTCAATTGATTTGCACGCGCATAACTTACCATGGTGTTAAGCAGTATCTTGGCTAAACCCTTTCCTTCTTCCTTCGGATTAACCTCTGTATGGTAAACAATTAACCTCCCACTTTCTACAGCAACTACCATTTCGCCAAGCTTTTCATTATTTTCTATTAGTTGAAAAGCACCTCTTCCGAACTCATTTAATACTAATTCTGGATCTTTCATACTATAAATATAGAAAACTACTGATGATTTTATACCTTGCAATTCGCTAGACGCTTAACAAGAATGAAAAGAATTTTACCAACGATTGTCATTGCTCAGTTCTTTTGCACGTCTTTATGGTTTGCGGGCAACGCAGTAATGGGCGATATTGCCTTACAATTTAACCTATCGCCCCATTATTTAGCGTATCTAACAAATTGTGTACAGGCGGGTTTTATCATTGGCACGTTGCTTTTTGCGATCTTAAGTATTGCCGATCGCTTCTCACCAGTTAAAATTTTTTTCATTTGCGCATGTATTGCCGCAGCCTTTAATTTCCTTATTGGTTTAAGCGGCCTCAGTTTATCTTTCCTATTTGTCTGCAGATTTTTTACAGGCTTTTTTCTAGCTGGAATATATCCGATAGGGATGAAAATTGCGGCCGATCATTATGAAAAGGGGCTGGGAAGATCACTGGGCTTTTTGGTAGGTGCGCTTGTGCTGGGAACCGCGTTTCCTCATTTTCTTAAAAGTGGTTTTGCAAGCTTACCCTGGAAATACGTAATTTTTACTACCTCGGCGCTGTCTTTAGTTGGCGGTGCACTTTTACTTTTGTGGGTTCCAGATGGACCGTACAGAAAGCCTGGTAAACAATTAAAATTAGGCGCTTTTAGGCAAAGTTTTAAAAATAATAGTTTTCGATCTGCAGCATTCGGCTATTTCGGTCACATGTGGGAGCTATATACCTTTTGGGTTTTTGTTCCTGTGATGCTAACCAATTATAATTACCATTATCATGCACAGCTAAACATCCCTTTATTATCCTTCATCATTATTGTTGTAGGAAGCCTTTCTTGTGTGATAAGCGGTATAATGGCAAGTAGATTTGGTACTAAAAGAGTAGCCACTTTGGCCTTGGCAATTTCTGGCATTTGCTGTCTAGTTTCCCCCATTCTCTTGGCAACGAATTCTATCGCCATTTTAATAATGTTTTTACTGGTGTGGAGCATGGCCGTAATTGCCGACTCACCGTTGTTTTCGACATTAGTTGCACAAAATGTTTCACTAGAATTAAAAGGATCTTCTTTAACTATTGTGAACTGTATTGGTTTTACCATTACCATTGTAAGCATCCAGTTAATGAATATGCTTTTAACAAAAGAGAATGCTAATTATATCTTTATCATATTAGCCTTGGGTCCTATTTTTGGACTATATTCACTCCTAAAAAAACCTACATTGAGTACTAAAAACACTTAATTTACGTTTATATTGTATAAAACTACTTATCATAAAAATAGCACTATGAAATGTCCTTCTTGTAATGAAACACTTTTAATGACCGAAAAACGTGGAGTTGAAATTGATTATTGTCCAAATTGCCGTGGAATTTGGTTAGATCGAGGTGAACTTGATAAAATCATGGATAACACTGCAGATCATTACTCGAAAAAAGACAATTACGAAAGAGATTATAAAAACTACGAATACAATCAACATCAGAGTGGCCATCATCCACATCACAAAAAGAAGTCGTTTTTAAATGATTTCTTCGACTTTTAATTTGATTTCTTCGCGAAGAACAAACCTAGCAACACTAAAATAACACCCGCAAAGGTATACAGGCTAATTGTTTCATTTGCCAATACAGCGGCAATTATAAAACCAAATAAGGGGCATAAAAACAACCATAAGCCAGCCCTGATGGGGTTTGTTTTTAATAACCAGAGCCATAGTTGTACGGCTCCGATAGAAACAGGTATGGCCAACCAAAGCACCGAGCTCCAATATTTTAGGTTAAAGTTGTTAAGGTTCTCATCATAGAAATAAAAAACAAATGGGAGTAGTAACAAACCTCCAATACAGGTTTGCCAACCATTGATCGTTAACAATGTTAAGTTTCCCCATTGCTTAGCAGAAAAATAGATTGCGGCTAAAGCATAGGAAAGCATGCTGATAAAAAGAATTAGCAAACCCCAAGTAGTTACTGTTGCCGTGGCAAATAATGGCCAAGCTGCACAAATAACACCTAAAGTGCATACGCCTAAAGCTAAGATGAGTTTTACAGTAAGCTTTTTATTTAAAAAGAAAACGGAGAAGAAACTAATTAATACTGGGTTAATTGCGACAGACAGTGCGCCTATTCCGGCAGTTACCTCTTGCATGGCAACAATATATAACCCTAAATAAACACTAATGTTAAGTGCTCCGTAAACACCTACTTGTACCCATTCCTTCCCTTTCGGCAGGCTATTTTTTTGTACTATATGCGAGAAGAATAGCATGATTAGGGCGGCTATTCCAAACCTAACTGTGGCAATTACCATGGGTTGGGCCACCATTAGCCCAATTTTTGTCGCAGTTGATGCAGAAGCCCAAAAAATTGCAAAAGTTATACCGGCTAAGAACCAACTGTATTGTTTGTTAAACATTTTGCAATATTAAGGTATTCAAAATTAAATAGGCTAATCAAAATTTTATTCTCTGGATCCTCACTGCATTGAGTATCGCCAAAAATGCAACACCAACATCCGCAACTACGGCTTCCCACAAATTAGCCACACCAAATGCTCCGAAGGTGAGTACGAGTACTTTAACTCCCAATGCCAATGCAATATTTTGCCATACAATATTTCGGGTTAATTTGCCAATTTTTAGGGCAGTCACAATTTTTGATACCTGATCATTTTGGATCACAATATCTGCCGTTTCAATAGCAGCATCACTCCCCAGCCCTCCCATCGCTATTCCAGCGTCGGCAAGTGCCAATACTGGCGCATCATTAATTCCATCACCAACAAAGACAATTTTTCTGCCTCGATCTTTTAATGCTGTTATTTTTGCCACTTTATCTGCAGGCAACAACGCTCCAAAGGCATCTCGTATTCCCACCTTCCTCGCTACCTCATCCACCACCGTTTGTTTATCTCCAGAAAGCATCACAACTTTGATGCGTAGTGCATTCAACTGTGCTACAGTCTCTATAACATCCGCCTTTAATTCATCAGCAATGGTTATATACCCCACATACTTTTGATCAACCGCCACAACAACCACAGTTTCCGCAATCGCATCAACATGCTCGGGATATTTAACAGCATATTTCTTCA
>DATJDT010000218.1:0-6172 GCA_035497275.1 Pedobacter sp. | reverse complement strand
ATTTAAAAAACTTATCCAAACAGAAATAGGTAAATACACAGGAAAAGGGAATACAGAGAAAAAATAGATATTCTTCTATCGGCAAACCAGCAATTGGAATTCCCACCGTGTAAGCTAAATTAAACCACCATACGCCTTTGGCGGTAAACCATATATCCCAAGTAATAAAAGGAATACCAACCACTATGGCCGCTTTTAAAAAGGCACCAAAATAGCTATAGAATTGCAGCCTTCTATCAAATGAAGCAATAAAGCAAATGATAACGGTAAAAAACAAGATTAAGCAATAGGTGTATTCTCTCATTACTTTTCGTTATTTAGATACATCTTAAAATACTTAATTGGTACATATAGAAAGCCAAAACACTCTCCATTTTCCTTTTCAATATGTTTATGATGTTGCTTATGAGCCCTACGCAGTGCCAAAAAATAAGGGTTTTTGGTCTTGCTTAAAAATTTAATTCTTTGATGGATAAAAACATCATGTACAAAAAAATACGCCATGCCATACAACATTATACCCAATCCTATATAGAACAAATAATTAAAATTATGTAGAGAACCAAAATACATTAATGCAATAGTTGGTGTAGCAAATATCACAAAGAAATAATCGTTCCTTTCAAAAAAGCCATGATGATTGTGATCATGATGATCCTTGTGCAGTATCCATAAAAAGCCATGCATTACATATTTATGAATTAACCAGGTGGCTAATTCCATCACTATAAAAACAGCAAAAACGATTAATAAGTTCATTTAGTTAACAGTAGCTACTTTTAAAATTTTATTGATCATATTTTTTAAATCCTTGTCATTTACCTTAGCTATATGTTTGCTCAAATACAATTCATCTTCTTGTATGTTTTTGAAATACCCCAAAAACCTGGGGCAATTTTTCTGAACTGATAGCCGTATAAAGCGCGTTTCAATATTATCCTGATCGTTCAAAATTGCCCGATCGATATTTGCTTTTCCTTTTTTAAACGTACTTAGTTTAGTTAACGGATTAAATGTATGGTTTGCCCAAATGGTTTGAAAACCTCCCAAATAAGCTAATTGAACGTTGCTCAATTTACTTTTATTCAACTTATGCAACATTTCTTTACAGACTTTCTTATCCGCAACAGCTACTTCATAGTTGCTTCGAATATAAGCTAAGTCGCTAGTTACATGATTAACTATACAAACATATGCCCAGAGTGTAAATTTCATCATAACATAGCAATTTTATAACGAATATAACTACGGATCATTACCGAAAATTTCTGTGTATTGGGTATCCGGATCCGGTTATTTAGTATTTTTTCTGCCGAGGTCGACTTAATCTTTTTAAATAAAGAAAGATAATATTTATAAGCCAAATATACGCCAAATTTCGATGAACTAGGAAGCATTTTGATACCCATTAGCGCCTTCCTAAACTCATTCTCAATTTCAATTTCAATCTCACCTTTAATCGTACTATCAAATAAATGCATTTCGATGTTGGGAAAATAAGTACGACCTAAAATTTGATAATCGTCCTTTAAATCTCTTAAGAAATTTACTTTTTGAAATGCAGAGCCTAAAGTCATTGCATAAGGCTTTAGCATTTCGTACTCTTCCTTATTTCCTTCAGTAAAAACTTGTAAACACATTAAGCCTACTACCTCTGCTGAGCCATGAATGTATTCATTATATAAATGGGAGTTATAATCAATTTGGTTCAAATCCATTTCCATACTATGGATAAATTGATTTATCAAATTGTAATCTATTTGATATTGATGAACAGTTTCCTGAAAAGATTGCAAGATTGGGTTAAGCGATATGCCCTCTCTCAATGCGGTATGCGTTTCTTCCTTAAACCGGTTGAGCAATGTTTTTTTATCATAGTCATGAAAGCTATCAACAATTTCATCAGCTAACCTTACATAGCCATAAATAGCATAAATTGCTTTACGAACCGTTGGTCTTAAGGCTAATATCCCTAAAGAAAAACTGGTACTATATTTCTTAGTCGTGCTTTTGCTTACTTCATAAGACAATTCGTCAAAAAGCTTTTTCATAGTCTCTAATTTTTAGTTTGGTCAATTCATTTGCAGCAATTTTTCCTGAGATGATAGATGGCGGAACACCCGGACCAGGTACAGTTAACTGACCAGTATACAATAGGTTACTGATTTTTTTATTTCTTATTTTGGGCTTTAGCACAGCGGTTTGCGAAAGGGTATTAGCTAATCCATACGCATTTCCTTCATAAGCATTATAATCCTGCATAAAATCAGCTACACAGTAACTTCTTTTATAGACGATCTTTGAGCCAAGACTTACTGTTTTGGTGAGTTTTTCAATCCGTCCAATCATTTTTTCTAAATAATGCTCTCGTAATTCCTCCTCGTCGTTTATTCCAATGGCCAAAGGCATTAGTAAAAACATATTCTCACAATTCAACGGGGCTACGCTTGCATCGGTCTTAGATGGGCAACAAACATAAAACAAAGGATTTTCAGGCCATTTGTTTTCGCCATAAATTGCGTCGATGTGTTCATCTAAATCATTTTCAAAAAAAAGCGTATGGTGTTTGAGGTTGGGTATTTTTTCGTTTAAGCCCAGGTAATAAATCAGGCACGAAGGGGCAAAAGTTTTGCTTCGCCAATATTTTTCAGTGTAATTTCTCAGATTCCCTGCTAACAAGCTTTCTGTATGGTGATAATCAGCCGAGGCAATAACGGCATCAAAATAATGATTCTCTCCATTGATGAGTAACGAAGTGATTCTTCCCTCTTCTGTATTTATTTTTTCAACGGTTTTATGAAAGTGAAAAATAGCTCCTTGTGCTTCAGCTACTTTTTGCATCGCTAAAATCAATTGATAAAAACCACCCATGGGATAGTGTGTTCCTAAAGCATAACCACCATAGTTCATTAAGCTATACATTGCTGGGATATTTTTTGGCGAAGCACCAAGAAAAATAACTGGGAATTCCATCAGCGTCCTCAACTTTGGATGCTGAAAATAGCTAGCAACATAACTCCTGAAATTGGTGAACAGGTTAAGTTTAAGCGCATCAACTCCTAGTTTTGGCGATAAAAATTCTAACCAACTATGACAAGGTTTGTTAACAAAATCCCGCATACCCGTTTGGTACTTGAATTGAGCTGCCTTCATAAATGAAGCTAGTTTCTCTCCTGCTCCAGTCTCCAAATTATTAAAAAGGGCAAGCAACTCTTCATAAGACTCTGGAACACTCATATTTCCATCTTCAAAAACCATTTCAAATTGGGGATTGAGTGAAACCAAATCAAAGAAGTCTGAAGTTTTATACCCAAAATCACTAAAAAAATGCTCTATGATGTCTGGCATCCAATACCAACTTGGGCCCATATCAAACACATAGCCTTCTTGGGTTATAAATTGTCTTGCTCGGCCACCTGGCTGGCCATGTTTTTCAAATACCTGTACCTCATAACCTTGCTTGGCAGCATAAGCAGCTGCCGACAAGCCTGAAAATCCGGACCCTATAATTGCAAGCCTTTTTTTACGCTGCATATACTGTTATGTTAGTTTTTCTGCATAAACAAAATCTATCAAATTCGCAGGGTCTATACTTTCATGGTAAATAGGTTTATGAAAATTATCTAGCTTTTGCAGTAACTTAATCAATTGCATTTTTTCATTCCAATCTAGATCTCCAGTAACAATTGTACTTGCTTTACGAATTTTCTCCATTTGTTCTTCAAGTTTTTGAAGTCCTTTTTCGGTGATGGCAATAATTTTACTTCTTTTATCCGATTCAGAATTATGCTGTACAACCCATCCCTTCTCTAATAAGCGGTCAATTATCTTAATACCAGAAGGTTTGTCGTGTATATTCCTTTTTATTAAGGCAATTTTGGTCATCTGACCAAAGGATTTTAGTGTTATTAGATAAATAAAATCTTCTTGTCCCGAGAATTCGGAACCATGTATCGCAGATTTTGAATATGATTTTGCATAACGGTTCATCTGCACAATTAACGTATTAATTACACTTTCGGCCGTTCTGCCATTTTCCTTTCCTTCCCAATTGGGTTCACTAAAGGATGTATTATGCGCAAAAGTAGCCACAATCCATTCCTTAAAACCAGTAATACTATTAGGGTAAGTCGTTGAAACTTTGGAAGAGTTTTCAAAATCCCCTACTAAATCAATGACTTCTTTAATCAAATCATACTTCATGTGCTAGTAATTTGTGTAAATATACACTAAAATATCTATCAAAGAAATAAATTAGAATAAAATTACACCAATAATAGCAGTGAAGTTTGAATAATTAAAACCATTAAGGGTGAACGATCACCCATCCGTCGGCACTACGGATAACGATCTCTCCATTCCCGCTTGGCACAAAATTGATAAAAGGAAACAACGTACTTTTATCAATTTTCCTTTCTCTTAAGGTATTTTCACATTGAGCTAAAATCACCCCTTGTTTTTGTAGATCTGCCAATTGTGTTTCAAATGGTCCTGTTTTATCGAATACTTTTACACCATCTCCAAACACTACTAATTCTAAGGTTAGCTTTCCTTTTAAACGTGGGTCTGCCAATACGTTTCGCATGTTTCTTAAAGTACTGTTCATGTGTTTTTCTTCGCCGTTATTCAATACGTATAGCGCTTTGTATTTTTTTAAATTTGCCTTAGCTCCAGTAAATTCTTCTTTTTGTTGTTGTGCAAATAGTGGCTGAACGCCCAATGTTAAGAAGACGATCAAAATAGGAAAAAGTGATTTTTTCATAGTGTGTGTTTTTAAAAATGATAATTGATGATAAAGTTATAATTGGTCATATTCACTTTATTAATAACAAATTTTTGATTGTTGTAAGTTTCCCCTTCATTTAACTTCATAGCATATAAGAATGCTAGGTCTACTGGCTTAAGGTTATATTTTAAATCTACATTAACTTGTGTATATGACGGCATTCCGTATTTATTTAAACGATAATTTTTGGCGTCAGGTAAATGATAATAACCAGCCGCAATATTAGCAATTAATTTATCTTTAAAGAAAGTCCGGTCAAGTTTTACGGCAAAAGCATGGGCATCTCCAAAGCCTTCATTTCGTTCTCTTGGTAAAAAAGTAAAGAAGGGATCCTTCCCCCATTCTCTCGGGAAAAGATATTTACTTTGAGCGGTAATCCTGTTATAGTTTATACTCATCCCTCCTATTTTATTTTTAACACCGGCTCTTCCGCCAAATGTAAATCCAGTATGGTTTTCTCCGAAATAAGTTAACTCTTGATCTTCATTACCTCCATCATTTACTTTGAATTGTTTAATGGCTTGGAGACCAAAAAACAATTTGCCAACCACTTTATCCAATTGGATTAAGCTCGTGTTGAAAACATTTGCTGTTAAAACATTCGAAAATGAAAGACTTATTGTCTTAGCAAGCATGGATTGCACTTCAACAACTGCAATAGTTTTGCTTTTAGTAGAACCTTTGTATGCTGCCTTTGTCCCATCTGGATTAACACCTGTTGGATAGAGGCCAAATGAATCCCCAGGGCTATAAAAATCAACAGTACTTCGGGGTGCTATCTTCCAAATTAAACCTCCTTTGATCGTTAAATTTTTTCCGACCTTCAGCGTTGTCAAAACCCCTTCCATTGCAGTAGGTCGCAATCTCCCATCTTGGGGGTTAATAAAAGTAGTATTGATAAACTGGCGACCCAATTTAATATCTCCGCCTTTGAAATTATATTTCACATGTAATTCTTCTAGCCTGTTTAAACCATACTTTTTAGCAGGATCCATAAGATCAAACAATCCTATTTCATATCTATTGGGCTGGCCACTTGCTGGGTCATTTTTTGCCAGATCTGAAGCATATAAATTCGCGATAGACGCCCCACCAATTGCTAATTGAAAACCATGAAACTTTGCCGTTTCATAGCGTAAACTTAAAGCTAAACCATTTGCAAAGCCATCCGACAATCCCTTTTGGTTATCCGTTGCCATTGTAAAATTCCTGATGCTTCCACTCAGTTTCCCCTTTTCAAAAGCTTGGCCAATGGATATAGTGTCTTGTGCTCGGGTAAGGTTGTTCAACAGAAGCATGAAGCAAAGCGTCATTGCGAGGTACAAAGCAATCTTATGATCAGATTGCTTCGTACCTCGCAATGACGGGATGCCTCGCAATGACGGG
>DATJDT010000217.1:0-9851 GCA_035497275.1 Pedobacter sp. | reverse complement strand
TGTTCTGCATTCATCTCTCCCAAACCTTTATAACGTTGAATATGTACACTTTCTTCCTTACCAGCACCTTTTAAACGTTGTACAGCTTGATCACGCTGTACATCATTCCAACAATATTCAAAATCTTTACCTTTCTTAACTTGATAAAGCGGTGGAGCAGCAATATAAACATAGCCTGCTTCAATTAAAGCTCTCATATAACGGTAAAAGAATGTCAAAATCAAGGTAGTAATGTGTGAACCGTCAATGTCCGCATCCGTCATGATTACAATCTTATGATAACGAAGCTTTTGCAGATTTAATGCCTTATCATCTTCAGGAGTTCCGATACTTACACCTAAAGCGGTAAACATGTTCTTAATCTCGTCATTTTCATAGATTTTATGTTCCATCGCTTTTTCTACGTTAAGGATTTTACCTTTTAAGGGTAGAATAGCTTGAAAATTACGATCTCGACCTTGCTTAGCGGTACCACCCGCAGAGTCACCCTCTACTAAGTACAACTCACATTTTTCTGGATCACTATCAGAGCAATCGGCCAATTTCCCAGGCAAACCTGAACCACCCATTACACTTTTACGTTGCACCATTTCGCGTGCCTTACGTGCCGCAGCACGAGCCGTAGCAGCCAAAATAACCTTATTAACGATCATCTTAGCTTCTTTAGGATTTTCCTCCAAATAAGCTCCTAATGCCTCACCTACAGCCACATCAACCGCTCCCATCACCTCGGAGTTACCCAATTTGGTTTTGGTTTGACCTTCGAATTGTGGTTCCTGAACTTTTACGGAAACTACAGCTGTTAGACCTTCTCTAAAGTCATCACCAGTAATTTCCATTTTCAGGTTCTTTAACAACCCTGATTTATCTGCATAGCTTTTCAAAGTACGTGTTAAGCCCCTTCTAAAACCTGCAATATGTGTTCCACCTTCGTGGGTATTAATGTTGTTTACATAGGAGTGTACATTCTCTGAATAGCTATCATTGTATTGAAAAGCTAGTTCAACAGGCACTCCATTTTTTATGCCATCAATGTAAATAGGCTCAGGTAAGAAAGAAGCTCTTGTTCCATCTAAAAATTGTACAAATTCCTTTAATCCCCCATCAGAGTGGAATGTTTCTGTTAAGAAAGAGCCATCTTCCTGCGGATCACGTTCATCTGTTAGGGTTAAAGTAATCCCTTTATTTAAATAAGCTAACTCACGTAAACGAGCCGCTAAAGTATCGTATTTATATTCTGTTGTTTGCGTAAAGATTGTTGCATCTGGAGTAAAAGTTACAATGGTACCTCTTTTATCAGTTGTTCCTACTTCTTTAACGTCATATTGTGGAACACCAATTTTATATTCCTGCATCCAAATCTTACCTTCACGGTGAATCTCTGCTTTTAAGTCGGTAGATAAAGCATTTACGCAACTTACCCCCACACCGTGCAAACCTCCAGATACTTTATAGGTATCCTTATCAAATTTACCCCCAGCGTGCAAAACCGTCATTACAATTTCTAATGCCGATTTATTTTCTTTTTTATTTATACCCGTCGGGATACCACGTCCGTTATCCTCAACTCTAATTGAATTATCTGCTAAAATATTTACGATTATTGTATCTGCATGACCAGCTAATGCCTCATCAATGGAGTTATCTACAACTTCATAAACCAAATGGTGCAAACCCTTTACGCCGGTATCACCAATATACATGGAAGGACGCTTACGAACAGCCTCTAAACCTTCTAAAACTTGTATATTATCGGCATTATAATTTGACTTTGGATCTAATTCTTCACTCATAATTTTATTTAATATTAAAGAATCAAAAATAACCATTTTTACATGAATTAAAGCAGATTGTGGATAACTATTTGACTGTTGAAAGCTAGATAATTTAATTAAAAAACGCTTGTTTTTAGGATACTCCAATTTGATTTTTATATTTGTTAAAATTTAACAAAATAGAACGAGCTCATAAGAGCAAAATAAAAACAATTCAATGAAATCAACTCCATTAAAATTAAGCAGTTTAGCTACTGCAATAGCATTAGTTTCTGTGTTAACTGCTTGCGGAAATAAAGATAACAAGACCGAAACAACTAAATCAACTCCCACTGCCGTTGCAGCTGATGAAAAAATCGTATATGTAAATTCGGATTCATTATTAACAAAATACGAATACTTTAAAGAACTTAAATCCAAAATGGAAACAAAGGGCAAAGCAGCCGAAAGTGATTTAGCAGCTAAAACCCAAGCTTTCCAACGTGAAGTACAACAATATCAACAGCAACAAAATACGATGCCTGCTGATCAAAGAGCGGCGACTGAACAAAGATTAGCCCGCAAACAACAAGAATTGCAAGCTTATCAGCAAAATGCAGGTGCTGCCTTACAAAATGACAACGCCAAAGAGCAAGAAATACTTTACAATAAAGTAGCTGAATATCTAAAAGGCTATGCTAAAACAAAAGGTTATAAAATGGTTTTAACCTATTCAAAAGGAAACAGTGCTATTTTGTTTGCTGATGAAAGCTTAGACGTAACAAGTGCAGTTATTGTTGGCTTAAACGAGGCTTACGCTAAGGACAAAAAATAGTTAGCAGTTAGCAGTTAGCAAAAAATGAAATTTAAAATGCCTCGAGCAATCGAGGCATTTTTTTTGCTTTAATAAAACTCAAAGCCACACGAAAAATGGACATTCAACACGAAAAATTTATGCGCATGGCAATTAAACTTTCAACAAAAAATGTGTTGCAGAGTTTAGGCGGGCCATTTGGTGCCGTTATTGTAAAAGACGGAAAAGTAATCGCTAAAAGCGCTAACAAGGTAACAGTTAACAATGATCCAACAGCACACGCTGAAGTTGCAGCCATTCGTTTGGCTTGTAAAAAATTAAAAACTTTTGAACTAACAGACTGCATTGTTTACACCAGTTGCGAACCTTGCCCCATGTGCTTGGCAGCTTTATATTGGGCAAGAGTGAAAACGGTCTATTATGGCAATACGAAAGCCGATGCCGCAGCAATAAATTTCGATGACCAATTTATCTATGAGGAACTTGATAAGCCGTTAAACGAAAGAAAAATACCCATTAAGCAACTCCTGAGAGATGAGGCACAAGAAGCTTTTAAACTTTGGGACCAATCTGCAATGAAAACTGAATATTAAATTAAAAAGCCAGCTCCCATTACAGAAACTGGCTTTTTGACTTACTTGTGTGTGATTATAAAAAATGTTCTACTATTTGCTTGCTTCTTTGCTCCCCTTAGCCAAAGCAATCATCATATCCAATTCTTTAACGGTAACATCTGCCGAGCCACTAAAGCCGACTTTTTTAAAACGGATATTTCCATTTCCATCTACAATAAATTTAGTTGGGATCCCCTCCACCTTATACTGTTCAATAACCTCAAATTTGCTTGGGTCTTTAGGGTTTTTTGTATCCAACAGCACATTAAAAGTATAATTTGAATTCGCTGCCGCCCAGTCTTTAACAAGCTTTTCTCTATTTTCTTCCGTTTGCCAAGTATTAACAAACAAGAACACTACATTTGGATCATTTTTATATTTATCAACCGCCTTTTGCATACCAGGAAAAGATGCAATACATGGTCCGCACCAAGTTGCCCAATAATCAACAATTACAACTTTACCTTTTAATGCAGCTAAAGAAACAGTTTCTCCCTTAAGGTTTGCCAAGCTGAATTTTGGAGCTGGCATATTGATCATTTCCTTTACAAACTTAGCATGCTCTCTTTCTAAAGCATCCTTTTCTAAAGCAGCATAATAGATGTCAAAAGGTTGAGCTCCCTTATAAGCTGATTTTAAATCAGCTTTCATTTGCTCTGTTCCCTGCCCAGCTTTGATAAATCTTTCCGCAAAAGTGACCACCTTATCATTTTGCCCCGCTTTTGCCAAAAAAGTAACGTATCTTCCATTCATTTCATTATTAGTGAAATTGTTTTGGTTTACAGCTATCTCTTGATACTTTAATGCCTCGGTATTTTTACCTAAATGATGAAGCAATAAAGCATAAGTATCAGCATACATTCCATAATTGCTTTCCAGCCCTTTCAAATAATCTTCTTTAGAAGCGTAATTAGCTGGCATCGGATCATTCTTAGCCTGCTCAAGCAGTTCTAATGATTTTTTAGAAATGGTACTTGCAAAAACTAAATTCTCTTTCTTTTCAGCACTTGGCCAGGCATAAGAGTTATAAATAGCCGCTAGAGAAGTTTTATTGGTTACCTTGTTAGCATATTCCTCAAACTTTACATTGTCTTTAGCCTCTGCATAAGCACTTGCAATCTGGGCATAAAAACCTTCAATTTTAGTCACATCGGCTTTTTTACTTGCATCTAAATCAAAAGTCTTTATTAAAGTAGCCAATTTTTCTACCCGTTTAGCTGCATCCTTCTCATTATATATACCATTGGCTGCTACATTATAGGCATAACTGCCTTTTGGATATTTGGTTTTTATCAAATTATATACAGAGTCTGCCGACGTTCTTTGTTTTAAAACGGTATACAAACTAGCTACTTTCATTAAATCTTCCTCTTTAACATCCGGATTTTTATTTAATGAAGCAATCTGCTCTCCAACTAATTTTTCACCCTTAACTTTATCCAGTCCATATTGCAAATTCATATAGAGCACCACATATTTTGACTTCAAGGACGGGTCTATTTCAAAAGATTTTTCCAATGCCGTAATAGCCTTTGCCTTATCTGCTTTCACACCTGCAAATGCACTACCCATTCCATTGTAAAACTGTGCCTCCCAATAATAAGACATCGCCGTTGGTTTATTTCCCTTATAAAACAAAGTATAATATCCATCTGGATTATCATCTCTTGTACCATCAGCATCAAAAGTAATTACAGCAATGGCAGTACTATCAACAGGCGTAAATGAGCCCTTATATACTGTCCCCTCTTTTGTAAGTGGGATATTTACTACCTTTTGTTTTGTATTTACAAAAGTATAGGCTACGCACTTTACATTAGCAAGCATGGCCAATTTACCTCCCGAAGGATCGTATGTAAATGAAAGTGGTGAACCTGCCTCGGGTGTTTTATTCGAAAATATAACGCTTTGAGCTGTCAAATCCAGCATAGCAAATACCGCAATGACAAATAAGAGAATTCTTTTCATAACTGTGCAATTAGGTTTAGTAAACTAAATATATAGTTTATTATTTTCTCTTCCAAATTTTTTTGTATGTATTTTATTTTAAACAAGATAAGGTCATAAGAATGAATTTTGATAGCTTTACATCCAATGGATAATTACGAAGAACAAACAAGGTTGGAGCTTCAATTCTGGCAAATAGAATTGATGAAAAAACCTTCAGTATTGGGCAAACTAGCCACCAAAGTGCAAGGCAAAATAAATAGTTACATTCCTGCCAAAGTGCATCAAGCAATCACCTCAACCATCAAGCAGATGGTTAAAGTGGTGTTATTTGGCTCAACGTATACTACATCGGCTATGCCGGATAACAATATGAGTTTATTGCATAGGGAAGCGTTGGTGAAAGTTAAAATCGATTCATATTGCAAAACTGGAGCCACCGAAGGTGGAATTACTGGCGCAGGAGGTTTCTTTATGAGCATGGCTGATTTCCCGATCTTGATCGGAATTAAATTTAAAATGCTTTTCGAAATTGCCGCCATATATGGCTTTGATGTTAAAGATTATCGAGAACGACTATACATATTACATATATTTCAATTAGCATTTTCGAGCAAAACAGGGGCTCAAAATATATTTCAACAAATGCAAAACTGGGATGAAAAGCTCATTGTTCTACCGGAAAGTGCGGATCAGTTCGACTGGCAAACTTTTCAGCAAGAATATCGGGATTATATCGATTTGGCGAAGCTTGCTCAATTACTTCCAGTTGTTGGCGCAGCAGTTGGCGCCGTTGCTAATTACCAATTAATTAAAAAATTAGGAAAAACAGCGATGATGGCATATCGAATGAGGAAATTAGTTAATTAGCATCCTCGAACATTCCTCCAATTAAATCGTCAGTTTCCCTTCGATCTTTCTTTGTTGGCCTACCAGTTCCGCGATCACGCTTTAAATTCGGCGCATGAAACATTGATTTAAAGGCATGGGTTTCTTCAACGGGCGTTAAATCTTTATATTTTGTAATAGCAATTTTTGCTTCAACCCTATTATACAGCAGTTCAACAACCTCAATTACTTTTTTCTCTATACCCTTAGAAACCTGGTATACCTCACCAACTTTTACAATAGCAGATGGTTTTAAATTTTGTCCGTTGAGTTTTATACGCCCAGCTTTGCATGCATCTGTGGCCAAACTACGCGTTTTAAACAAACGTATTGCCCAAAGGTACTTATCAATTCTTAATTTCTCAATCTCCTTCATAAAAACCAAAAGTAGTTAATTTGGGTTAATTGTTTAACTGATTGATTGTATTCAAATAGTTACCTTAATTAAATAAAAATCGTTTATTTTGTAGAAAATTATAAAAAACCATGATCGAAGATTTAAAAAAGCTAATAGAAGCTGCTTGGGAAGACAGGTCCTTATTAGGATATACTGAATATTGTGAGGCAATTGAAGCCGTTATAAAGAAACTTGATGCAGGCGAATTGCGTGTTGCTGAGCCAATTTTAAATACTTGGGGAATTAATGAATGGATAAAAAAAGCTGTAATCATGTATTTTCCTATTAAGGAAATGAAAGAGATTAAAAATAGTCCTTTTGTTTACCATGATAAAATGGACTTAAAAACTGATTATAAATCAACTGGCGTTCGCGTTGTACCGATGGCTAGCGCTCGTTATGGGGCTTATTTGGCCAAAGGGGTTATTATGATGCCTTCTTATGTAAATATTGGTGCATACGTAGATGAAGGTACGATGGTAGACACTTGGGCTACTGTTGGTTCATGCGCTCAAATTGGCAAACGCGTACACTTAAGCGGTGGCGTGGGCATTGGTGGAGTTTTGGAACCTATCCAAGCAGCTCCAGTAATTATTGAAGACGATTGTTTCATTGGTTCAAGGGCTATTGTTGTTGAAGGAGTTAAAATTGAAAGAGAAGCAGTATTAGGTGCAAATGTAGTATTAACAGCATCGACTAAAATTATCGATGTGACGGGATCAACCCCAATCGAATACAAAGGGATTGTTCCAGCCCGTTCTGTGGTAATACCTGGATCGTATACAAAGAAATTCCCAGCGGGAGAATTCCAAGTACCTTGCGCATTAATTATTGGTCAACGTAAAGAATCGACAGATAAAAAAACCTCTCTTAATGATGCTTTGAGAGAAAACAATGTAGCGGTTTAGATAAAAAAGAAGGTAGAGGGGTATAAATGAAAATAGGATTTGACGGTAAGCGTGCCGCAAATAATGTAACAGGCCTAGGTAATTACAGTCGTTCGTTAATTGAACATTTGGCAACGCAATTTCCAGAAAATCAATATTACGTTTATACTCCAAAAATAAATGATGCCCTTAAAAAACATCCACTATTTTCAAGGGATAATGTAAAGCTCGAGCTACCCCCAAAAAATAGTACCTCACCTATCTGGAGAAGTGTTGGTATTGTATTACAGTTAATTAAAAATAAAATAACCCTATACCATGGTTTAAGTCATGAGATACCCTATGGCTTAAAAGAAAATGGAATAAAGAGCGTCGTGACCATTCACGATCTGATTTTTTTAGTTAAACCTAGTTATTACAGCTTTGTCGACCGCATTATTTATAAATACAAGAGCAAATACGCTTGTAAGCACGCAGATAAAATTATTGCCATTAGCGAACAAACTAAAAAAGATATCATCCAATTTTATAAAGCAGATCCAGCTAAAATCGAGGTGATTTATCAAACTTGTGATGATCAGTTTAAAACCTTGGTGGGTGAAAATGAAAAAGCTTTCCTTCGCAAAAAACATAAGCTTCCACCAAATTATCTTTTAAATGTTGGCACTATTGAAACAAGGAAAAATCTATTGCTCCTTATTAAAGCGCTACCATTAATTGACCCAGCTTATCCGCTTGTTGTTATTGGAAAAGAAACTCCCTACCTCAAAACTATTCAAAAGGAAATTGAAGCGCTGGCTTTACAAAATCGCGTTATCTTCTTAAAGGATGTTCCATTCCAGGATTTTCCAGGCCTATATCAAATGGCAAGTTCTTTTATATATCCATCTCTCTATGAAGGTTTTGGAATACCTATTATAGAAGCACTTTATGGAAAAGTGCCGGTAATCGCAGCCACAGGTTCGTGTTTAGAAGAGGCAGGAGGCCCCGACAGTGTCTATGTTTCGCCAGATGACCATGTTTCATTAGCTAAGGCAATTAATCTTGTACTTTCAGACAAAAATTTGCAAGAACAAATGAAAATAAAAGGCTTGGCTTATGTTCAAAAATTTAACTCAGAAACTGTGAGCACACAATTAATGAATTGCTATTTAAATACAATCAATCCCGAAGAAATCAACCACTCCAATTAAGACCTATGAAAGTAACTGGTTTCACGTTTATTAGAAATGCAATTATTAATGACTACCCAATTGTAGAGGCAATTCAATCTATTTTGCCAATTTGTGATGAATTTATTGTAGCTCATGGAAATTCGGAAGACGATACTTTGGGATTAATTGAGAAGATAAATTCTCCGAAAATTAGGATAATCTCTACCGTATGGGATGATACCTTAAGGGAAGGTGGAAGAACATTTTCACTCGAAACCGATAAGGCCTTTAAAGCGATAAGCAGCGACACAGATTGGGCTTTTTATATACAGGGCGATGAATGTGTGCATGAAAAATATCTCGATGGGATTAAAAGAGAAATGGAGAATTGTTTAAACCAACCCGAAATAGAAGGGCTGTTATTTAATTATCAGCATTTTTATGGGTCTTACGATTTTTATGCCCATTCCAGACGCTGGTATCGTAGAGAAGTTAGAATTATTAGAAACCTACCTGGAATGCATTCTTATAGAGATGCCCAAGGTTTTAGATTTAATAATCAGAAAATCAAAGTTAAGCTCATCGACGCTTACATATACCATTATGGATGGGTTAAACCTCCTACCGGCTTAAATCATAAAGTCCGTAATTTTAATCAATATTATACCTCAGACGATCAATGGATCGAAACAAAATATCCTGCACTAACAGCCTTCGATTATGAAAATGCAGACCAGTTATTTAAATTTAATGGTACACATCCTAAAGTTATGCAAGAAAGGATAGATAAATCTAACTGGACTTTTGATTTAGACCCAACAACTAGTCGTAAAAACTTAACTTTAAGAAGAAAAATCCTTGCATGGATCGAGCAAAAAACAGGTTTACGTTTCTTTGAGTATAAAAATTATAAACGGGTATCCTAAATGGAGATTAAGAAAAATAGCATTTCGGTAATCCTACCAAATTATAACGGTAAAGGTTTGATGGAAATGTACATCCCGTTTACGCTAGAGGCGTTGAAATACAGTGATGTCGACTTTGAATTTATTGTGGTTGATGATTGTTCAACAGACGATTCAGTAGCTTTTATCCGCACCAACTACCCTAATTTCACTTTAATAACGAACGAAGTAAATAAAGGATTCTCATACACTTGCAATCGCGGTATGATGGTAGCATCTAAAGATCTCATATTACTGCTAAATACTGATGTTAAACTCACGCTAACTTATTTTGAGAACCAATTTAAGTATTTTGACGATCCAAAAGCTTTTGGCGTGATGGGTTGCATCATGAATTTCGACAATCAAAAAATTGAGGACGCAGCACGCTTCCCCGCTTATAAGATTGCAAAATTTAAGGCGAATACTTTTTTTTACTTGGAAGAAGAAAC
>DATJDT010000216.1:0-2279 GCA_035497275.1 Pedobacter sp. | reverse complement strand
GCCTACTGATTTTGCCCCAGATATCAGCTTCCCAGCTTAATGATAGATTTGTATTAAAATCTTCTATATGCCGGGTCTTTAAAAATTGTGAAGCACTTAGGCCGTTCAAACTATTATCTGAAGGTCGGTTTGAGTTTGCTGTTACCTGCAAATTCAGCTCTGGTAAATTAGCCAACTTTGCCCTTTTTAATATAAGCTCAGCAGCATCAATGTTTTTAAGCGCTAATTGCAGATCAATGTTTCTAATTAAAGCGCTATCGATCAAGTTGCGTATTGCCTCGGTGCTAAAAAACTCATTAACAGGTAACTTACCTATGCTGTTGCTATCTATTTTAAAAATCTCCCTAAAGTTGTTGGGAATATATTTAGTTGGAAGTAAAATCTCTTTTGAAATGCCGCAACTGCTTAATAGTAAAAGCAAAATGACAAAAGTGTTATTAATATATGTTTTCATTTTAATATTGTTTAATTGAACCATTTGTTTAACCACATAGTTATTAAGGGTACAAATTCTTTTAAAACTGGATCTTCATTAATTTTCATGATAATTTAATTTTTATTCGGCATGCGCTACAGCTGCTGGCGCGCCGGTGACTTTTTCTTGTAAAAATTGAAATAGGATAAATAGTACAGGAATAATAAATATTCCAATTACGACACCGAAAATCATTCCGCCAGCCGCAGCAATACTGATGGAATGGTTACCCAAAGCAGATGGGCCAACTGCCGTCATCATGGGTATCATGCCTACGATAAAGGCTAAAGATGTCATAATAATTGGGCGTAACCTTAGTTTTGCAGCCTCTAATGAAGCGGATAGCAATGATTTACCAGCCCGTCTTCGCTGAATAGCAAATTCTACAATTAGGATGGCATTTTTTGCCAGTAAGCCGATGAGCATTACCAGTGCAACTTGAACATAAATATTATTTGATATTCCTGTTAATCCAATTGCAGCAAAAACGCCAAATATTCCGGTAGGGATTGATAAAATTACTGCCCATGGTAGGATATAGCTTTCGTATTGTGCAGACAACAAGAAGTAAACGAATAAGAGACATAAAATAAAAATGATAGTAGATTGTCCGCCAGAAGAAAGCTCCTCTTTAGTCATGCCCGAAAATTCATAACTATAGCCACCAGGTAAATGTTTGGCAGCTACTTCTTCCACTGCCTTGATTGCATCGCCAGAACTATAGCCTGGTTTGGCCATTGCATTTAACCCTATGGAATTAAATAAATTATATCGAGATGCTGTTTCCGGACCATAAACTCTATCTAATTTTACGAGTGTGTTCATCGGAACCATTTCTCCTTTTGCATTTTTTACAAATACACCATTCATAGCCGAAGGATTTGCCCGATCAGTTTGATCTGCTTGGATAACAACTCGGTAATATTTACCGAAGCGATTGAAGTCTGATGCTTGTGCACTACCAAAATAGGCTTGCATAGTCTGCAAGATGTCTTTTACGCTTACACCTAATTGAGCAGCTTTTACCTCGTCTAATTTCATTTCCAATTGCGGATAGTCGGATTTAAATGATGTAAATGCGAATGCAATTTCTGGCCTTTTCATCAGTTCCGCAATGAAGTTGTTGGAAACGGCACTAAACTTGTCAAGAGAACCCCCGGTTTTATCCTGCAAAACCATATCCAGCCCATCAATATTACTAAACCCAGGTACTGTTGGAAACGTAAACACAAAGAAATTGGCGCCTTTGATCGCTGCTAGCTTAGTCCTCACCTCGTTCATAATGCCATCTATATCTTTTATTTTTCCCCGTTGATCTGTAAATTTTAGGAGCACAAATAGTACTCCAGATGAAGGGCTAGAAGATTGTGTAAGCATATTAAAGCCGGAAAGTCCCATTAAGGTCTGTTTTGATTCCATGGAACCTAATAAGGTTTCTGCTTGTTTAATTACTTCTGTTGTACGATCTAGTGATGCACCTGCAGGCATAGATAAAGAAATTGCTAAAAATCCTTGATCCTCTGAAGGAATAAACCCCGAAGGTGTGCGTTTAATCATCACTCCAGTTGCAATCATCATTACAATTAAACCTGCCAATGTCGCCCAACGAAAACGAATTAAGAATTTTAATGCGCCAGTGTATTGGTTGGTTATTTTTTCAAAACTTGAGTTAAATCCAACGAAGAATTTCTCCTTAAAGCTCTTCTTTTTTGAATCTACGTGATGATTCTCCTTTAAAAATAATGCGGCCAAAGCGGGACTCAAGGTTAACGCATTTACTGCCGAGATAACAATAGCGATTGCC
>DATJDT010000215.1:0-1663 GCA_035497275.1 Pedobacter sp. | reverse complement strand
CATATTTCAATTTATTTCCACCGTACACTAGTTCTTGTATACTTGCTGTACCAACAAAAGCATCTGCTCTATTTGGTAAGTGAATAGGGTTACCTCCCCCAATACTTAAGGTATTGGTTGGAATCTCGGCATGATTATATAAAAAACTGGCCGATGCATCTGGCAATGCATTATCATTCACGATATCGAGTTTAGCCGCAGCCTCCTCTATTTTGTTCTGTGCTAATTTTAAATTTTTACTATTAGTGATGCCTAGTTCAATGGCCTCCGTTAGGCCTATTTTTTTTACCGTTTGGGCATGCACCAATGCGGGGAACAAGAGCCCAGCAAAAATTAATTTTATGGTATTCTTTATCATTTTTGGGGTGTTAAATGCGTAATAATGAAGTCCTGTAAATGCGCTACTAATCTCTTTTTAAGCCCTTCTTTTTGTTTTTCGTTGTTGATGTCAAAATTCGGGTCGTCAATTACTTTGCTAGGTGATGTTGCGATTAGGATAATGCTTCCCATAAAACTGGCAATAGTCATTCTCACATCAACTTGCCTGAAAGTGCCTTCGGCTATTCCACTTTCTATAATCTTCTCAATCACCAATCTATTGCTAGACATTGCCTCTTTAATTTTGCTAAACATTTCTGGACGCTGAATTAAGGAGAGCTCCCTATGCATCATCTTATGAAAATTAATGTTACCAAAAATGCGGGCTGTATATTGATCAATTACCTTTAATAATTTTTCTCTGGCAGGAATTTGCTGCTCGTTGATCAAATCTAAATGTGATTTAAAGCTAGAAATACGGCTCTCCATAATCTCTAAAAACACACCTTCCTTACTTCCAAAGTAATAATTGATCATAGCCATGTTTGCTCCTGATTCTTTAGCAATCTGACGAGTAGAAGTCCCTTCAAAACCAAATTCAGAAAACAGCAGTTCGGCTGCATTCAAAATATCTGTTCTTTTATCTGTTTTTTCCATCTTTATAAATCTAAGCTGCCATGACTCATGATAGCTCTATTTTTCAATTTGACGCAGCAAAATTAATCAATCGATTGATTAATTTAGTATCACTATTTGTAATTTACATTCTGATGATAATCCTTACCTTTAACTACTTGCAATTAATTTTAATAAATATGACGAAAACCTCTTTTGCTAAACTCTATTTATTTCTTATAGCGCTTACGCTATTTTCCTTTACAACAGAAGGTCCTGTTGCACCAAATAACAGCTGGATTAGAGTAAACTTACTAGGCTACCAACCCTCTTCAAGTAAAGTTGCCATCTGGGCCAGTAAAAGTAATATTACACCCAATAAGTTTGATTTAGTTAGCAAGGAAACTGGAAAAGTAGTATTCTCATCAAAACAAATTCAATACTTCGGAAAATATGGGCCTTTTTCTACTACCGCTCGTTTTAATTTCTCAACTTTTAAAACCCCTGGTAAATATATCATTCGGGCAAATAACATTAACTCTCCAGAAATAACCATTGGAGACGATGTTTATCACCATACAGCAGATTTTGTACTCCGTTATATGCGCCAACAACGAAGTGGGTTTAACCCTTATTTAAAAGACAGCTGTCACACACATGATGGTTTTGTATTATATGGTTCAAAGGCTGGAATAAAAGACAGCACCCATTTTGATGCTTCAGGAGGTTG
>DATJDT010000214.1:0-4906 GCA_035497275.1 Pedobacter sp. | reverse complement strand
CGGTTTTCGCTGGGATGGAAAAAGATGCGGTTGATAGAGCTAGAGCTTACATGATGCCATTCCCTCCATCATCGCCAGCAATGGCTTTGTTTAAAGATGGTAAATTGGTGCATATGATTGAGCGTCATCAAATAGAAGGTCGTCCGGCACAAATGATAGCCGATAGCCTAATTGGTGCTTTTGAACAATATTGCTAATAAGAGCAAGGAGCAAAGATTCTTTAATCTTTGCTCTTTAAAAATCTTTGTTGAGTAGTTTCTCCAATTCTCCAAAAGAAACATTCATTCTTACCCTGCCTTGTTTTGCATAGGCAATTTCGCCTGTTTCTTCAGAAATAATGACCGCAACGGCATCTGTATTTTCAGAAATTCCTATGCCAGCGCGATGTCTTAATCCAAATTGCGGAGGTAATTTTTCATTATCTGTTAGCGGTAAAATACAGCTTGCACTTTTAATCTTATTTTCCGCTATTACTACAGCGCCATCATGTAGCGGACTGTGCTTTTGAAAAATGCTTTCCAATAAACGTTTAGATATTTTCGACTCGATAATCTCGCAGCTGTTGGCAAAAAGTTGATCATCATAAAATTTTACGAAGACAATCAGTGCACCTGTCCTAGTTTTTTTCATGCTCTTGCAAGCATCTATAATCGGTTTAATCCTTAACAGGTTATCTCTTTCCAGGTCTTTGCTGCCAAAAAGGTTGCCCCACCAAGTTTTATTCTTCTGTAAAAAAGTGTTTTTCCCAATGTGCAAAAGAAAACGCCTAATCTCTGGCTGAAAAATGACCACCAAGGCCATAATCCCTACACTCATAAATTTGTTGATAATGGTAGACAACAAATCCATATGTAAACTAGTTACCAGGTGGTAAAAAAGAAAGATAATCAATAAACCAAGGAGTAAATTTACAGCGAGGGTATTTTTAATCAAACTATAAATGTAATAGAGTAGGATGGCCACTACAATGATGTCTATTACATTAACCCAGGTGATTTTAAGGAAGTCGAAGTCGAGGCTCTTCATATTGCACAAGATAAGAATTATCCATTTAGCTTTGACAACTTTTTAGCAATGTGCAGAGAAAGTTGTCAGAGCTTTAGCTCATGCGATTAACCAGCGTAACACATTCAACAGCTTCCTTTACGTCGTGAACACGCAAAATCGATGCTCCCTTAGTTAGTGCAATCGTATTTAAAACCGTTGTACCATTTAAAGCTTCATCTGCTTTGTTATGCAGTACTTTGGTAATCATTGATTTTCTTGAAAAGCCAACTAAAATGGGAAGTTCAAAACAATTTAAAGCTTCCATTTTTTGTAAAAGCTCATAATTATGATCAACGGTTTTAGCAAAGCCAAAACCTGGGTCGATCATGAGATCTTTAACCCCTAATTGTTGTAGGGTATTAATTTTTCCGGCAAAATAGGCTATCACCTCACTAATGATATCTTCATATTGGGGGTTGTCTTGCATGGTTTGAGGAGTTCCTTTCATGTGCATCATGAGGTAGGGAACTTTTAACTTGGCAACCGTTTCGAACATCAACGCGTCTAAATTTCCTGCAGAAATATCATTGATGATATGTGCCCCAGCATGAATGGAGATTTCTGCAACTTTAGCCCTAAAAGTGTCGATTGATAAGATAGCCTCAGGAAATTCTTTAATAAGAGCTTCTATCACAGGGATTAATTGTGCTATTTCTTCTTCTGCGCTAATATGAACAGCTCCTGGCCTGGAAGAATAGGCGCCAAGATCGATAAATTTTGCTCCAGCTTTTAAAAAACCATCAGTTCTTTGTAGGGCTTCCTCAACAGTTGCTATTCTGCTCTTACCATAAAAAGAATCGGTAGTTAAATTTAAGATAGCCATTACAGCGGGACTACTTAAATCTATCAATTTACCCTTGCTATTTAGTGTTGCTTTTCGGTTTAAAAATGTATCTTTAGCCATAATTTAAATACAAAAATAAGCATTAAAACAGCTTAAACAGACAATCAAAAATTAATTGTTTTGGCAGCAAACACATCTCAGGAATTTGATCATATAATAGCAGTTTGTAAGACGCTATTTTTAAAGAAGACAAAAGATTACGGTACTGCATGGCGCATTTTGAGACCTGCATCTATTACCGACCAAATCTTTATCAAGGCACAACGCATCCGCACATTAGAAGAAAAAAAGGTTTCTAAAGTGGGCGAGGATATTACCTCTGAATATATTGGCATTGTTAATTACTGTGTAATTGCCATGCTTCAGTTAGAGTTAACAGAATCTGATCCGAACGAAATGGAAGTCGAAGTAGTAGAAAGCCTGTTCGACAGAAGCGTTACAGAAACTAAGGATTTAATGTTTGCTAAAAACCACGATTATGGCGAGGCATGGCGCGATATGCGCATTAGCTCTTTAACAGATTTAATTTTAATGAAAATATTAAGAGTTAAGCAAATTGAAGATAATCTGGGCCAAACTTTAGCTTCTGAAGGCGTAAAGGCAAATTACCAGGATATGCTAAACTATGCTGTTTTTGCATTGATTAAATTGGGCGTTTAATTTTAATAAAAATATATGCAAAAGATATTGCTGCTTTTTTCTCGTTGGTTTGTAGGGCTTTTATTCATCTTTTCGGGACTGATTAAAGCTAATGATCCACTAGGTTTCGGTTACAAACTTCAAGAGTATTTTGAAGTCTTTCACCTTAACTTTTTAACTGATTGGGCTACGGGTATTGCAATTTTATTGTGCGTATTGGAGATTGTTTTAGGGGCTTTATTGCTATTTGGGTTTTGGCGCAACCAAGTAACCAAAGGGCTTTTGGCACTTATTATTTTCTTCACCTTTTTAACCTTCGTATCTGCAGCATTCAAAGTAGTAACTTCATGCGGTTGTTTTGGTGATGCAATTCCACTAACGCCATGGCAATCATTTGGGAAAGACTTAATCTTATTGGTGTTGATAGTTTATCTTTTTATCAATAGAGAAAAGATATATCCCCTTACCGACCATAAAAATTGGCAACTGGGTTTGTCGGCCTTCGTATTTATCGCGTCTTTATTTTTTGGCATATTTACCTATAGCTACTTGCCTGTTGTTGACTTCCTTCCTTATAAAGTAGGTTCAAGCATCCCTGAGTCTATGAAAGTGCCAGAGGGGGCGCCTGTCGACGAGTTTTTAATTATGTATCAACTTAAGCATAAAAAAACGGGTGAAACTAAAGAGATAAGCGACAAGGATTACATGAAACTTGAAGTTTGGAAAGATGAAAATTGGGAGATTGTAGGCGAGCCAGAAAAGAAATTGATCAAAAAAGGTTACGAGGTTAAAATAAAAGATCTAATCATCACCGATGGTTCTGGGACTGATTATACCAAAGAACTTATTGAAAATCCGTTTTATAATTTGGTGGTAGTTGCTTATAACTTAAATGAGGTAAATGAAGAAGCTGTAGCTAAAACCAATGCCCTTGCTTTAAATGCAGTTGAACAATTTAATATCAGATCGGTATTATTAACTTCAAACTCGGCTCAGGATGCTGCAGTGTTCAGTAAAAAAATGAAATTGTTTATGGAAGTGTTTTATGCAGATGCAGTGCCATTAAAAAGTATGGTAAGAGCAAATCCTGGGATTTTACTCCTAAAGAATGGTGTGATCATTAATAAATGGCATTATCATAACCTGCCTTCCTTTAACGAACTTTCTACAACCTATTTTAGTAAATAATGGGCGCTTACGCAATCAGAAAATTTTTATACGGACTGGCAGTCATGGCAGGAGTAATTCTGGTTGTTTTTGTATTGTTTAATATTTTGCCGGGCGACCCTGCACGTATGACGATGGGGCAACGCTCTGATGTTCAATCACTGGAAGCAGTAAGAAAAGAATTTGGGTTAGACCGCTCAAAGCCCGTTCAGTTTTTGCTATATATCAATGATTTGCTACCCTTGAGCATTCATCCAGCAACAAAAGAGAACCAGGAAAAATATCATTACCAAACGCTTTTTAAAACAGGAAAGGATGTGGTGGTAATTAAAATTCCTTATTTACGCCGTTCTTACCAAACTAAGCGAGATGTAACTACAATTTTATCAGAAACGGTGCCTAATACTTTTGTACTGGCTTTAACAGCGATGCTATTTGCAACTGTAATCGGTGTTTTGTTGGGCGTGCTATCCGCTGTGCATAAAGGGACATGGATAGATAACGCAGCTAATTCATTTGCAATCTTGGGCATTTCGGCACCTTCGTTTTTTGCGGGAATCATTATAGCCTGGTTGTTTGGTTTTTTACTTGCCGATTATACTGGCTTAAACATGAGCGGCAGCTTATATAGCTATGATCCTTTTAAGGGTGAAGTTATTACATGGAAAAATCTGTGGTTACCGATGATTACCTTGGGGCTAAGGCCACTGGCTATTATTGTTCAATTAACCCGGAGTGCAATGTTGGATGTGTTAGCTCAGGATTATATCCGTACTGCTAAAGCAAAGGGCCTGGGACGTAATGCGATTATTTATAAACACGCCCTTAAAAATGCGCTCAATCCAGTAATTACAGCGATATCAGGTTGGTTTGCCTCTTTGTTAGCAGGATCTTTTTTTGTAGAATACATTTTTGGGTATAATGGACTGGGCAGAACAACTGTTACCGCTTTAGAAATGTCGGATTTTCCGGTGGTAATGGGTGCAATTCTTTTTATTGCTTTTGTGTTTGTAGTAATGAATATTTTGGTTGATATTTTATATGCCTGGGTTGACCCTAGGGTTAAATTAGCATAAGTGAATATGAAAATCTTTTTAATAGGTTTTATGGGCTGCGGTAAAAGTACCAAAGCAAAGCAATTGGCTAATCGTTTAGCATGTGAGGTGGTTGATTTGGATGCAGTGATGGTTGCCCAAGAGGGTAAATCTA
>DATJDT010000213.1:0-2766 GCA_035497275.1 Pedobacter sp. | reverse complement strand
TTTTTTTGATTTTAGTTTTTGGTCGATTTTTCTACAATAATGATCCTTTCTTTTAGGGTGAGTGTTAAGTTTGAAGTTTTCTGAATAATATTTAAAATTTTCTTTATATCGTTAGCTTTATCCGTACTACCAGAATAATGCAATTGTTTTAAGCTGTTATCCTTAAAGTCAATATCATAATCATATAGCCTTCCGATTTGCTCCATCAAATCTGCCATCGTCTCATTTTCAAATGCAAGAATTCCATCTTTCCAGGCCACAAAGCTAAATACATCCACATCCTGCTTTTCTATGCTTCCTGTTAATTTATTGAAATTCGCCTGTTGGTTTGGAGCCAACTCAACTTTATTTTCTCCATTAGCCGTGCTCACCATTACCTTCCCTTCTATTAAAGTAGTGCGGGTAGTATTTGAATAAGAATTAATATTAAATGAGGTGCCTAAAACTTCGACGTTCATGTTGCCATGGTGTACAATAAAAGGTTTCTTAGGATTTTTTGCCACCTTGAAAAAAGCTTCTCCTTTTTCAAGAAATACCTCTCTGGTTTTAGCCGCATCAAGGTTTACCTGATATTTAATCTTCGTATCGGCGTTTATCCACACTTCAGTCCCGTCACCAAGCATTAATTTGTATTCCGCTCCTCTTGGGATTATTAATGTATTAAAAATGGGAATTGCACCGGCATTTTCCCCAGTTTTATATACAATAGCATTTTCTTCTTGCACAAAGACCTGTGGTCCGCTTAAATTAGTAATACCCTTTTTAGTCCCTAATTCTATTGAACTACCGTCACTTAAAATTAGGATGGGGCTTTTTAGTCCTCTATTTTCTTTATTTATCGCCATTATTCTTTCCTCTTTAGGGTTTCGGATCGACAATAAGTAAATTCCTCCAACCATCAGTGGCAAAAGAATTACGGCGGCATAGCGAAGCCAATTTGGAAAGAGCGGCTTAATACGTTCTTCTTTGGCTATCGCCGCTAAACGCGCACTAATAGAGTACCAATCACTAGTTAAATCAATTTCATCGAGATGGCTCTCTGCTTCTGCGAGTTTTTGATTTTCCTGCAATTGCGAAATCAGCAATCTTTCATCACTACTTAATTTCTGGTAACGATCATCGCTTATTTCTTCCCCATTATTAAGTGCACGAAGAATTTGTTCCCATTCTGGCACGCCAGTGTTATATGATTTGTTCATCATTTAATATAAGTCGTTAAAAACTATGATTAGGGTGACAAGATGTTTTATCAGAGTTTAAAAAAACAGCTAATTAGCTAATAAATAGACAGATATAATAAGCCAACTTAAGGATTGATCTGATAATTCTGTCCTTAAAAACGCATAAGCTCGCTTCATTTGGGTTTTAACCGTGTTAATGGAGATATTATTACGCTCAGCTATTTGAGCATAACTTAAATTATCAAAGTTATGGAGCATAAAAATTCTTTTACACTCTTTGGGAAGTTTATCGATAGCAGTCTTCACCTTACTATCGAGGACTTCCATATCGTATTGAGATTCGATATCAGCCACTGGATCAAATCCATCGTCCTTTAAAAGATGAATATTTCTTGAGGCATTAGACTGTTGGTTTCGTAAGTAAGAGACACTCAAATTTTTAACTGCCCTTACAGCATAAGACTGGAATGTGCCAGTGAGCCGGATAGTTTCACGACGTTTCCAAAAGTCTATATAAAACTCTTGTACAAGATCCTTCGCTACGTCAAGATCTCCCACTAGTTGAACACTTACAAGGCATAAAAATCTATAATGCATATGAAAAAAATCTTCAAAGCGAGTAATTGTTATGTCTTCATTTACCATATACTACTATATTTGCTTGATAATTTTATCAAATGAGCTGTTTACTAGCATCCAAATATGATTTTATTTATAATAGAAAACAACTTCTTAATTTTAGTCTGCACAAACATTTATGCGAACTGCTTAAGATCTGTTGTTGTCAATTCAATCCTGTTAACTTAAATTATGGCAACTTGTCAGTATTTTATCAGTTTTCGTAACAAGGCATGAGTATTGTTATCTAATTTGTAAATTAAGAAACTAAGTAAATCAAAAAACAGAAAAATATGAAAAAAATCGTAATTGGAGTAATAGCTGTTCTTGTATTAATTCTCGTTATTGGAGGATGCAATGGATATAACAGTCTAGTTAAAATGGACGTTGATGTTCAAACAAAATGGAGTAACGTTGAAACACAATATCAAAGAAGAGCAGATTTAATCCCTAATTTAGTAAGTACTGTTAAGGGTGCAGCTAAATTTGAGCAAGGTACTTTAACCGCTGTAATTGAAGCTAGAGCAAGTGCAAGTAAAATTACAATTGATCCCGATAAATTGAATGCAGAAAACATTGAGAAATATCAGGCAGCTCAGGGACAGATCACTCAGGCTCTTGGCAAATTAATGGTATTAACTGAGAACTATCCTGAATTAAAGGCTACTCAACAGTTCAGCGACCTTTCGGCTCAATTGGAAGGTACAGAGAACCGCATAACCGTAGCGCGCAAAGATTTTAATGAATCGGTACAGGCTTACAACACAAAAGTTAGATCATTCCCTAATAATTTAACTGCAGGCATGTTTGGTTTTGCTCCAAAAGCGGCATTTAAAGCAGAAGCAGGTAGTCAAAACGCTCCTAAGGTAGAATTTTAATCACCTTACAACAACATTTATTGGGTAATAGCTGTTTATATTGGATAGTTATTACCCTTTACTTTATTTAACCAGAAAATATGTCCATT
>DATJDT010000212.1:0-4278 GCA_035497275.1 Pedobacter sp. | reverse complement strand
GTTTTACAACCTGCTAGTCTTTCTAAACCTTTCTACTCTTGCGAGTGAGCTAGTTTATATTACTTGTTTTATTACATGCTATCTACCTTGCGGCTTCTTAATGTAATACCAACTATGCATTTACACACATCTTTGGATTTGAACAAACTCTTGAACGCTCCCAAAAATTCGTAGCCTTGCGGCTTCATTTTTGTTTTGGATTGTTCTATTAAACTGTCAAAGTACTTCGTTATTGATATAATCTAATTTAGCAATAAAATGATTTTTTTGCAAGAAATATCATTTTATTTTACTAACAAGTTATAAACCATAAATTGATGTTTATCAACATAAAATTTTACACCTGAAAATAATAGTGCCTCATTTGAAACAGTTATTAACAATAGGTCCTTAGAACATTATCAACATAAACTATTTTTTTTCAAGTCAATTAAAATTCAATTCTGCTTATTTTGTTGTGAGATATAATACTATTTTCAATCATCCTTAAAATTGAGCCACAATATTGTAGATTTGTATTATGCTGAACAGGCCAATCCGAAATATACACGACTTCTTATTAAGCACTTATTTTGCTGATGGCTTAAGGATTACTTTCGGTGTCTTGTGTCCATCTTTAATTATGGCGCAATTTGATATGCTTCAATATGGAATGACCCTATCACTTGGTGCACTTTGTATTAGCGTTGTAGATTCTCCCGGCCCTATCATCCATCGCCGAAATGCCATGCTTATCACTACTGTACTAATTGTGATTATCTCCATATTGGTAGGCTTAACAAATAAAAATGTTTATGTAACAGGTGTGTTGCTGGTGGTTTGTAGTTTTATTTTCTCTATGCTTTTTCTATACGGGGCTAGAGCCGCTACTATAGGTACATCAGTTTTACTTATCATGGTACTTAGTATTGATGATGTTAGGCCATGGCAAGAGGTGATTTGGTATGCAGTTTTAATCTTGTGTGGAAGTGTTTGGTATACCTTACTTAGTTATTTTATTTACCGGATAAGGCCGTATCGTTTAGTCCAGCAGATGTTAAGCGATTCGATTTATGAAGTAAGTGAATTTTTAAGAGCAAAAGCAAAATTTTACCAAGAAGGCATAGATTATGAGAAAAACTATGCTGCATTAGTACAGCTCCAAGTTATAGTACATGAGAAGCAAGATGAAGTAAGGGAAGTATTATTCAAAACACGAGAAATTGTGCGCGAGTCGACACCAGAGGGAAGATTTCTATTGTTGGTTTTTGTAGATATGGTTGATTTATTTGAGCAAATTATGTCTACCTATTACAACTATAAACAGCTTCATCGGCAATTTGATGAAGTTGGGATCTTAATACATTATAAAGAAGTAATCAATAAAATTGCTGATTCACTGGAAGACATTGCATTTGCCTTAAAAACCGGCGGCAAACCTAATTTATCAATCGGTTTAGCCGAAGATATTGAGAAATTAAAACAAGAAATTCTAGTTTTAGAAAATAATAAATTAAATAACGATTACAATGCACAGGGATTAATAGCCTTAAAAAATATTGAGGTTAACATAGAAAACATTCTTGCGAGAGTAAAAACAATTCAGCGCTATTTTAACGAAAAGGAAAAGAAAACACTTAAAAAGAACGATATAGACGTTAATAAATTTGTGACTAAACAAAGTTTTGACGTTAAATTATTTCGCGAAAACTTATCCTTTAGTTCTTCTACTTTCAGACATTCGCTGCGCGTAGCAATTGTGATGCTAATTGGTTTCCTAGTAGCAAAAAGTCTTGATTTTGCTCATAGTTATTGGATCTTGCTCACTATTTTAGTGATTTCGAAACCAGGCTATACGCTTACTAAACAGCGAAATTATCAAAGGTTAATCGGAACTATTATTGGCGCCTTTATTGGTATGGGCATCTTGGTTTATGTTAAAGACAAGAATGCGTTATTCGTAATTCTCCTGATATGTATGATTGGCAGCTACAGTTTTCAGCGCAAAAATTATGTAGTGAGCGTATTATTTATGACTCCTTATATTCTAGTGTTATTTGATTTTCTTGGCATGGGAAGTCTCTCTATTGCTCGAGAACGTATTTACGATACGCTAATAGGATCTGGTATTGCCGTATTAGCCAGCTATTCGCTTTTTCCCAATTGGGAGCACGAGAAGTTGAAAGAAGCCATGGTTGATATTATTAAAGCAAACATGAATTATTTTGAGCAGGTGACGCTTATGTATTTTGAACAAAATCAAAATCTAACAAAATATAAGGTTGCCCGTAAAGAGGTTTATGTAAATACCGCCAACCTTGCTTCTTTATTTCAAAGGATGTTTTCTGAGCCAAAGAGTAAACAATTATATATTAAAGAGTTGCATCAATTTACGGTGTTAAATCATTTATTGTCATCATATATTGCCACTTTATCTCTTTTCTATAGGGAGCATGAATTTATCCATACCAATTTCGAAGAATTAAAACCGGTTTCAAATAACACCATTTATCTTTTATCTCAATCGGCAAACAACCTTACAATTTCAAAGCAAGAGCCGGTGAACGTACCATTGATTAGGCCTAAGAATACGACAGAACTCACTGCCGAGGATGAAGATATGATTATTTCCGAACAGTTTGAATTAATCCAAAAAGTGGCATATGACATCTTTAAACTAACCGAGAAGATTACTGTATAAGACAAACATCTCTCCTTCCAGTTTGTTATAGTATTATGGAAAAGTTATATACGGCATCGGTAACCGCAATTGGCGGTAGAGATGGTCACATCAAATCAAGCGACGGTATTTTAGATTTAGCATTGAGAAAACCTAAAGAATTGGATGGTCAAGGGGGTGCTACCAACCCCGAGCAGCTATTTGCAGCAGCCTGGGGTGCATGTTACCTTGGTGCCCTAGGCAGTATAGCGGCGCACGACGGTGTAGATATTACGGATGCACATATCAATGTCCAAATTTCATTTAATAAAGATGGGAATGGTTTTGCACTTTCGGCCGATCTTGATGTCCACATACCAGGATTGGCTCATGAGAAAGCGCAAGAATTAGCCGATAAAGCACATAAAACATGTCCTTATTCTAAAGCTACAAGAGGAAATATTGAAGTAAGGGTTACTGCTGTTTAAACAGTAACCTCTTCTTTTATCGTATTTTCTGGCCTTCCATTTTTAAACGCTTCTCTGGTTTTTAAGCCTAAAAGTTCAAACATCGCCATATCATCCGCGAAGGCAGGATTTGGAGTAGTCAATAATTTATCACCAGCGAAAATAGAACTAGCACCCGCCATAAAACAAAAAGCCTGCTCAAGTGTACTCATTTCATTTCTTCCGGCACTAAGTCGAACTACAGACCTCGGCATTACAATTCTGGCAGTTGCAATCATTCTTACCATGTCCCAAATTGGTACACGGGGTTGATTTTCTAATGGAGTGCCTTTTACCGGAACCAGCGCATTTACAGGAACAGATTCTGGATGCTTTTCCATGTTTGCTAATGTTTGTAACATGGAAATTCGATCTTCAGGTGTTTCGCCTAAACCAATAATACCACCACTACATACTGTAAGTTTAGCTTTCCGAACGTTTTTGATCGTACTTAGTCTATCATCATAGGTACGCGTTGAAATTATTCGTTTATAGTCTTCTTCTGAGGTGTCGATGTTGTGATTGTATGCGTACAAACCTGCATCAGCAAGTCTTTGCGCCTGATTTTCTGTTAACATTCCTAGGGTACAGCAAACTTCCATATCCATTTCATTAACGGCTTTAACCATTTCAATTACTCGGTCGAAATCACGATTATCTCTTACTTCTCGCCAAGCTGCGCCCATGCACAAACGTGATGCACCACCCTCTTTAGCTTTTACTGCAGCACTTACTACCTGTCCCAACTGCATCAATGGTTGCACTGCTAAATCGGTATGGTAACGAGCTGCTTGCGGACAATAAGAACAATCTTCGGCACAACCACCAGTCTTGATTGATATTAAAGAACTAATTTGAACTTCATTGTAATCCTTTTGTTCACGATGAATACTTGCTGCTTCATAAACCAGGTCTAAAAACGGTTTATGATAAATTGCTGCTATTTCTTCCTTGGTCCAATCGTGTTTTAATGCTTGCATATGTTATACGTTATAAATCTAATTATAGCAATAATTTACTTGCTAATCCTAATAAAAGTAAAAATCCGAAAACATCGGTAAATGTGGTTATAATAATGGAAGAGGCAATTGCCGGATCAATCCCTACCCTTTTCAAAATTAAGGGTATCCCTGC
>DATJDT010000211.1:0-4930 GCA_035497275.1 Pedobacter sp. | reverse complement strand
AATTAAAATCATTACAGTGAAAATAGTAGCTTAGCAAAACACTCGATTCAAAATCTTAAAAAGATTACATCGTCAGCTGCTATTTTCCCCTCCTTGCTACCGGTAAAACAAGCCTTAAGATTAAGTTCTTGAGGCTTGTTTAATTTAGCCTCAATTATTTCACCAAAGTTCCTTGTGAATTAAAAACTACCTCTTCCTCAAAGGATAAAAATAGCTACTAACATAGCAAAACCTTTCTTTCGATGCAAAAATACCCCTTAAAAAACGAATTTCTCCCCCTATCCGTTTTTTTCAATTCGATAAATTTGTTTTACAAGCTGTAAGCAATTAACCAATTTAAATCATAACCACAAATGAACCCATTAAATAAACGTATTGAATCATCAAGGCGAGCTTTTTTAAAGCAAGCTATGCTGCTTTCTGCAGCTGCAATGACCCCAAGTCTGCTAATGGCTAGGAATCATCGAAACATTAACTTTGCAGGGGCAAATGAACGCATTAATTTAGCCTGTATCGGAATAGGAAACCGTGGCGCTGATATTATTCGCGAACTGTATAAAACTGGTCTGGTAAACATCGTTGCACTGTGCGACGTGGACATGGGCGCGCCACATACCCTTGGGATATTGAAGGAATTTCCCAATGTTCAAAAATTCCAGGATTTCAGAGTAATGTTTGATAAAATAAGCAATCAAATAGATGCTGTTTCTATCGGAGTACCCGACTTTGCTCATTTCCCAATTACCATGATGGCAATGGGATTAGGGAAACATGTTTATGTAGAAAAGCCTATGGCTCGCACCTTTAACGAGGTTGAGCTCATGATGAAAGCAGCCAAAAAGCATAACAAAGTAGTAACACAGATGGGTAATCAAGGTCATTCTGAAGCTAATTATTTCCAATTTAAAGCATGGAAAGAAGCCGGAATCATTAAAGATGTTACCGCTATTACAGCCCACATGAATGCCCCTCGACGCTGGCATACTTGGGATACCAAAATTTCTTCTTTCCCAAAAGCGGAAGTTTCACCGGAGACATTAGACTGGGACATTTGGCAAATGGCCACGCAAGGACATGACTACAATAAAGATTTTGTAAATGGACAATGGCGTTGTTGGTTTGATTTTGGTATGGGAGCACTGGGCGATTGGGGTGCACATTTATTGGATACAGCACATGAATTCCTTGATCTGGGCTTACCATATGAGGTTAATCCGATCATGCTCGACGGTCACAATAGTTTCTTCTTTCCGATGTCGTCCACTTTAGCTTTTAAATTTCCCAAACGTGGTCAGATGCCAGCATTAGATATCACTTGGTATGATGGCTTAAATAACTTACCTCCAATACCAAAAGGTTACGGCATTTCAGGACTCGACCCTAATATCCCACCACCAACCACTGGCGCAATTGCCCCTGCAAAGCTAAATCCGGGAAAGATTATTTATAGTAAAGAACTTACCTTTAAAGGAAGCTCTCATGGAAGTATATTATCTATTATTCCCGAAGAAAAGGCAAAAGAGCTAGCGGGTTCCCTGCCTAATGTTCCAGAAAGTCCTTCTAACCATTTTAAAAACTTTGTGCTGGCCTGTAAAGGTGAAGAGAAAACCCGTTCTTCATTCGCAATTGCTGGTCCTCTCAGTCAGGTATTTTGTTTAGGTGTATTAGCGCAAAAGCTCAATACCAAGCTGGAGTTTGACCGCAAAAAGAAAATTATAACAAATAATACGGTTGCTAATGCCTTGTTAGTTGGACCTCCGCCACGTAAAAATTGGGAGCAGTATTATAAAATCTAAGGCATGATACCTACAAATACAAATCAATTAAAGAACAATATACAAATGAAGATTACACGATTATTAATTTTAACAGGCTTAATGTTTGGAACGTCCTTAACTATAGTACGCGCACAGCAAGAGAAATGGCAGAGCTTGTTTAATGGAAAAGATTTAACAGGATGGAAACAGCTAAATGGACAAGCAAAATATGAAGTTGTTAATGGAGAAATTGTAGGAACAACGGTTTCAAATACACCTAATTCCTTCCTTACTACTGAAAAACAATATGGCGATTTTATCCTTGAATTAGAGCTATTGGTAGACAATTCAATGAACTCTGGCATACAATTTAGAAGTGAAAGTAAAGCCGATTATAACAACGGACGGGTACATGGATATCAAATGGAGGTTGATCCTTCCGATCGCGCTTATAGTGGCGGAATATATGATGAGTCGCGTAGAGGATGGCTCTACCCTATGGATGTTAACCCTAAAGGGAAAACAGCCTTTAAAAAAGGTGAGTGGAATAAATATAGAATTGAATGTATTGGTAATTCTATTAGAACCTGGGTAAATGGCATTGCAACTGCAAGCTTAATCGATGATCTAACTGCTTCAGGATTTATTGGCCTTCAGGTACATTCCATCGGAAAAAATGACCAGCCTGGCAAACAAATCAAATGGAAAAATATAAAAATCCAAACTGAAGGCTTAAAACCAGCCAAAACAAATGATATTTATGTAGTGAATATGATTCCCAATAATTTATCAGCAGCTGAGAAAGCAAATGGGTATGATCTTTTATGGGATGGAAAAACTACAAAAAATTGGATAGGTGCCTATAAAACCAGTTTCCCTAACAAAGGCTGGGAAATAAAGGATGGAGAATTGAGCGTAGTTAAATCTAACGGTGGTGAAAGCACCAATGGCGGAGATATTGTAACAAAAAAACAATATGGCGCATTTGCGCTAAAGTTTGATTTTAAACTCTCTGAGGGTGCAAACAGTGGCATTAAATATTTTGTAACCTTATCAGAAGGTAACCAAGGTTCGGCAATTGGTCCAGAATATCAAATCTTGGACGACGAAAAGCACCCCGATGCAAAACTAGGTAAAAATGGAAATCGAACATTGGGCTCTCTCTACGACCTAATAACCAGTGCAAAAATACCCAATGCGCAAAGAAAAATTGGAATGTGGAACAAAGGAACCGTGATTGTTTATCCGAATAACAAGATAGAATATTATTTAAACGGATATAAAATCCTTGAATATGTTAGAGGTTCTGAGGAGTTTAAAACTCTTGTAGCTGGAAGCAAATATAAAGACTGGAAAAACTTCGGAATGGCTCCGAAGGGCCATATTCTTATCCAAGATCATGGTGACAAGGTATCCTTTAGAAGCATTAAATTAAAGGAACTTTAAATTTTTAAGCCCATCAAAAGATGGGCTTTTTTGTCTCAATTTATTAATTCATAAAACTGCCATCTCCTCTACGCATAGGCTGTGCGTTATTCCGTCCTCTAGCACCTGTCCACTTTTGCAAACGCATGCTTAATCGTACCATAAAGTAACGACTCAATGCATTTGTTTTAGTATCCGTTTGCGTTCCATCATCTGAGATATTACGGTTAACAAAATTATTTTGGTTCAAAATATCAAAAGCTTGAAGTGTTAAAGTTGCACGACGCTTCCAAAGTTCCTTTTGCATATAACTATTAATTACCAATGGATTGGAATTTATGTTTGCATTAATCCCACTTATAAAGTTCTTACTCGCACTATATCCTAAAATCCAGCTCTGCCAAGCAATAAATCTACCATCTATATTTAAAGAAAGTGTTCTTGTTAAACTTCCAAGCGATGTTGGCAAGGTGTTGCTAGATTTAATAAAACTATAGCCAACATTTGGGTTTACCTCCATCCATTCATTAGGATTAATGCGAGGCCCAAAACGATTGTTCATATTCCAAACAGAGGAAGTATACTGAATATTTCTACTCATGGCTACGTTGTGATTATGATTCACACTTCCGTTAAAGGAAAGATTATATTTTCTATCGGCTAATTGCTTACTAATAGAGTAGTTACCACCCACCCTATAAACACCAGACATGTTTAAATACCTAGTTTCATAAACTGTAATACCATCCTGAATAATCTCTACTGAATTTCTTACTACCGCATTGTTAACGAAGGTAGCATTCATATTTACCGAATAATTTAATTTAGCATTGGCAATATAATTATTATAGGCCCCATTAATAGAGTGGTTAAAAGTTACCTTTAGATCTGGATTACCTACCACAGGACTTTGGGGATTTGACACATCTCGTACTGGCTGGATCTGATCAAAACTTGGTTCACTTGCATTTCCAGAATAATTGATCTGCATGCTGTGTTGGCGTGACCATAAGTATTGAAATCTAGCAATTGGAATAACATTAAAGCTACTCCTACGTGTTGTTGTACCTAAACTAACTTTTGTACCACTTAACAACCCCGGAACCGCTGTTGCTCCTAACGAAAATTTGAATTTGGAACCGTTATTGATCCCGTACCGATAATTAAGTGCAATCCTACTTTGTAAAAAAGAATAATCGTAGATGTTACTTAATGAATCAATTACTTTTGGCGCACCAGTAGCACTAATATCACTAGAAGTAGCTTTGTTATCATAACCATTGTAATTCATTTGCGCATTAACCTCAAATTGTGATTTTAAGTTAATAGGCTCAACATAAGTGACGCTCCCGCGATAAGTACTTCTTAAATTGTCACGTTCTACTAAACGATGTGTTAAAAGTTGTTTTTTAACAACATCTGTCGTCCCATCTAAATATTCAACCACATTTGAATTTCGATCCTGTTCTGACTGTGTATTTACTGAATTTGCGCTCAACTGAACAGAAAAGTTTCTTCTAGGTTTTGCAAATAAATGCTGATAGAATAATGTCGCCTCCAAATTTGGAGTTTCATTGGTACTAGTGTTTGATCCAGTCTGATCTTGGTGAATGGAACCTGTTTGGAAAGTCGAAAATTGACTACCTGATAACGAAGAAGTATAATTAATGGAAGGTGAAAATTTGATATAATTATTGCTATCCAAATCAGCCTCTAGCTCAAGAGTAAAATTATGTCCCTTACTATTA
>DATJDT010000210.1:0-3724 GCA_035497275.1 Pedobacter sp. | reverse complement strand
TAAGCCTGAGCAAACCTACTTCGGCGAAATAAGTTATTGTTATGAATACAAAGCTCAAAAGGGAAATTGGTTCAACTGGTTATATCTTGATCAAGAAACACTAAAACATACCGCCAATCAAAATGGCTGGAAATGTGAAATAATCTTCGATGATGGTGAAGATCAATACTTAGCGCGTTTAACAATTAGTTAGATTTCTCTTCCCAAATACAAGCAATATTAATAATAGTTTGAACAGCCTTCTCCATATCCTGTACAGAAACCCATTCTTGTTTGCTATGAAAAGCGTGTTCACCTGCAAAAACATTGGGACAGGGTAAACCCATAAATGATAAACGAGAGCCATCGGTACCGCCTCTGATGCTCCGTCTTTTAGGTACTATTCCGGCTCTTTCAATTGCCTCAATACCATAAGTTACGAGTGTTGGGTGTTGATCCAGCACTTTCTTCATGTTTCGATATTGGGCATTCACCATTAATTCATAACTCGAATTTGGATAGGCAATTAACACCTCCTTAACAACGTTTTCTAATACTTGCTCGTGAGCTTCTAGTAACTCATCGTCAAAATCTCTGATAATAAAATCCGCTTCGGCTTGCTCGGCATTACCGCCAATATTAACTGGATGAATAAACCCTTCTTTTCCGGAGGTCGTTTCTGGGCTTAGCTTATCTTTTGGCAATTCGGATAAAATTGTTGCTAAAATTTTGATGGCACTTTCCATTTTACCTTTTGCAAAACCTGGATGTGCACTCACTCCATTGATAATTAGCTTTACGCCATCGGCCGAAAAAGTTTCGTCTTCAATTGAGCCTAAAGTTTCCCCGTCTATTGTATAGGCAAAGTCGGCAGCTAACTTTTTCAGATCAACTTTATCCACCCCTCTTCCGATTTCTTCGTCGGGCGTAAAGAGTATTTTTATTGTTCCGTGTTTTACCGCTGGATTAGCCTTAAAAAAAGCAATGGCTTCCATAATTTCTGCTAAGCCTGCCTTATTATCAGCTCCTAATAACGTTGTTCCACTTGCCGTGATAATATCGTTCCCTAATTGAGCGTTTAAATCTTTATGTTCGCTAAGTCTTAAAATTATATTGTGGTCGTCTGGTAATACTAGGTCTTCCCCTTGGTAATTGCGATGAATGATTGGTTTTACATTTTCTCCGCTACAGTCTGGAGAAGTGTCCATGTGCGAACAAAAGCAAATTACTGGAACGTGTTTTGTGGAGTTTGAGGGAAGTGTTGCGTATACATAACCGAAATCATCACAAGCTGCGTCTTCAATTCCCATTTCTATTAACTCTTTAACTAGAACTTTAGCTAAGTTTTTTTGTTTTAAAGTAGAGGGATGAGTGCTTGAAGTAGGATCAGATTGGGTATCAATTTTAGCATAACTGATAAATCTGTTCTGAAGGTTTTGCTCCTTATTTTGATATAAAAACATAGATTTCAAAATTAGTATAAAAATAATACAACAAAGATTTTTAATTTTGACGACCACACAAATACCAATCCCCTGCAGATGCCGCATTTAAGACCTAGCTTAAAGATAATCCTTTTCTTACTATTTATTTGTCTCCAAAATGGATTATTCGCTCAGTCTAATTTTTATAAATTTAGTATTGGAAGTGGTTTTGGCTTAACTCATACTTACGCCGATACAAGAAAAACAATTATCAGCTATGCAGCCTATGCAAGTCTTGATTACCATTTAACACCGTACATAACTTTAGGGGCAGAGCAACAAAAAGGAAAATTAGAAGGTGGTGAAAATAAGACTAGATATTTAAATAATTATTCGACTCTCACCTTTAATGTGAAAACTCATGCTGGTGAATTTATGAGTGCTAGAGATCTTAATAATTCTTTTTTAAGAAGAATTAGAGGCTTATATGCTGGCACTGGCGTTGGCGTTATTAAAAATAAAGTTGATGTTATTGAAAGAAATATACATAAGAATAAAACTAAGGAAGTAATCTTTCCCTTTAATGCAGGTATAAATTTCTATTTCCATAACCGTTGGGATTATAGTCGTTTTGTTTTAAACTTAAATATTCAGGTCACCACTTCCTTAGAAGATGGGATGGACGATGATCTAAATCCGTACAGTAATTTTAACGATATCTACAATTTTTTTTCCGTTGGCGTAAAATACAATTTCGGTCCGCTTGGATTGGATAGAAAAAGATAGTTTTATTTTTTATTCCGTATAAAAAACTAATTTAGAGGTTTATAATTTGTTTTATGAGAATAGCCTCTTTATTTCTACTTCTTTTATCATTAAAATCATTCGGGCAATTAACCCCATTTGAACGCAGCAATAAGAAAGAAACCGCTCATTATAGCGAGGCCATCGCCTACTATGAACAGCTGGCCAAAGCATTTCCACAGCAAGCTAAATTGCTAACTTACGGCAACACAGACTTTGGCAAACCCTTACATTTATTGGTTTTATCCAAACAAAAAGTATTTGACCCAGTTGCGCTAAGAAAAAGCGATAAAAGGATTCTGCTGATCAACAATGGCATTCATCCCGGCGAACCAGAAGGAATAGACGCAAGCATGATGCTTGCACGAGATCTGTTAAAAAACAATGCCATTCCTGATAACGTTGTGATTTGCATCATTCCTATTTACAATATTGATGGCAGCCACAACCGTAGTGGCACTTCTAGAGCTAATCAAAATGGCCCAATTGCTTATGGTTTTAGAGGAAATAGCAAGAATTACGACTTAAATAGAGATTTTATTAAAACGGATTCTAAAAACTCTCAAGCTTTTCAGCAGATTTTTAACATATGGAAACCGGAGATATTTGTAGATACACATACCAGTAATGGTGCCGACTATCAATATACGATGACGCTTATTCCGACGCAAAAAGACAAATTAAATCCAGTGTTATCAAGTTATTTAACCAAAACGTTAGTACCCGATTTATATAGCCAAATGAAAGGCAAGGGCTATGAACTGATTCCTTATGTAAATTCGATCAATGAAACACCAGAAAGTGGCATTACTGGCTTTATAGAGTCGCCACGTTATTCGACTGGCTATGTAGCTTTACATAATAGCATTGGTTTTATGCCTGAAACACATATGCTGAAATCATTTGACAAACGCGTTGAATCAACTCAAAAATTATTACAAACTTATATAGATATCATTAAACGCGATGCTAAAATTATAGGTGAAAATAAGCGCAAGGCGGATGAATATACGGCACAACAAAAAGACTTCCCGTTAGATTGGAAATTAAATAGGTCTGTATATGACACAATAGAATTTAAAGGATTTACCGCAAAACAAAAACCAAGTGAGATTAGTGGAGTTGATAGATTGTATTACGACAGAGCGGAGCCATTTACCAAATATATCAAACAGTGGAATAAATTTGAGCCAAGTGTAACTGTTACGAAACCTATTGCCTATGTTATCCCAAAGGCTTGGGATAAAGTAATTGCACTCCTTAAATTAAACAATGTTAAGATGCAGCAGTTAACTGCCGACGTAAAACTCAACTTGCAAATGTATTATATAGGTGAAATGAAAACTGCCACCAGGCCTTACGAAGGCCACTATCAGCATTCGGCCGTAAATTTAAATCCAGTAATGCAGGATGTACAATTTTATGAAGGGGATTATGTTGTCTATGTGAACCAAGCAACCAATAGATACATTGTTGAAACCCTCGAACCTCAAGCAATCGATTCATTTTTTAATTGG
>DATJDT010000209.1:0-5092 GCA_035497275.1 Pedobacter sp. | reverse complement strand
GCTGCTTCATTCCCTCCAGGTTATGCGCCACCATTTCTTCTGTCTGCAGATTTCGCTCATCAGACTTTCCAGATGGATCGCCTACCATACCTGTAGCACCTCCAACCAATGCAAAAGGCTTATGTCCTGCATTTTGGAAATGAATTAAAGTCATAATTTGCGTAAGGTGACCTATATGTAAAGAATCAGCTGTTGGATCGAAGCCTATATATCCCGATGTCATTCCCTCTTTTAACTTCTCTTCGGTATTGGGCATGATATCATGCAACATTCCTCTCCAACGTAATTCTTCTACAAAATTTGTCATTATTTATTCCTTTAGGTCGCAAATATAAGCAGTTTATGCTTAGAGTTGAAATTCTTTAAATTTAACTTAAACGAAAAACTACCTTAATTATTTGGACAACCTATGCTTATCCAACGTTCATCATACATTCATCATATGTTCATTTTTTGAGTTGATCGACTTGTATGTTTGAGAAAACCTCGTTAAGAGCATTTAAATGCCCCTTCATGGAAACCAGAAAAATTTCAAACATTTCGTTTAAAGAAACTATCTGTTTACACAAGTATTGAAAATGTAAAACAATCATACGATAACGGTAAGACTTTCCTCGTGACCTAACTTTTCCGACTTTCTGATTATATTTACAACATGAACTTTCTTTCGCATTTTTACTTTGATCAATCAAACCACGACTCCAATATGGTTATTGGAACCGTATTACCCGATCTTGTAAAAAATGCGCATAAAGACTGGAATTTTTATCCTCAAAAAAGCGAAGCGCTTTTCCTAGCTGATAAATCATTAAACTCCGTTTTAATAGGCTGGAAAAGGCATCTTGAAGTTGATATTCTATTCCACTCTTCCGATTTCTTCAACCGCCATACAGCTCAATTAAAACAAACTATCTTGCCCATATTGAAAGATAGTCCAGTACGGCCATCATTTTTAGCACATATTGGTGTTGAATTGTTATTAGATCATTTACTCGTTATCAACAGAAAAATTGAAATTAATTCATTTTATGACCATTTAAGTAATGTAGATGATTCAAAATTGGATTTGTTTTTAACGAAATGTGATGCTGTTGAGACAGGTCATTTCTTTAAGTTTTTTAATGGCTTTAAGTCCAGCCGGTATCTATTAAGTTATCAAAAATTGGAAAACATCAGTTATGCTTTACAGCGGATCTGCATGCGCTTATGGGTTCATCCATTTAATGAGAAAACCCTTGCCTTATTAACCGAGCAGCTCGAATTTTATAAGGAAACGTTAGCAAAAGATTATTTAGAAATTTTTGATGAAATAAGCCTTAAACTTCATTAACATTACACTAATAATTATCTTTGTTTCATGTCCATTTTAAAGGTAAAAGATCAGATTGATGCTTTAGTTAAAGAACTAAACCAGCATACTTATAATTACTACGTTTTAGCAATGCCAACCATTGCCGATTATGAGTTTGACCAAAAACTTGAAAAGTTAGCAGCGTTAGAAAGGGAGCATCCTGAATTTGCCGACCCCAACTCTCCAACACAGAAAGTTGGTGGCGATATCACTAAAAATTTCATCACAGTAAAACATAGGTGGCCAATGCTCTCATTAGGCAACACTTATAATGAACAAGATTTAAGAGATTTTGATGAACGTGTTAAAAAAGCCATTGGCGGCGATTTCGAATATGTTTGCGAACTTAAATTCGATGGTTTATCAATTAGTTTAACTTACGAAAATGGAAAACTGATAAGAGCGGTAACACGTGGCGATGGTTCCCAGGGTGATGATGTAACCAGTAATATTAGAACAATACATACCATTCCGCATCAACTTAAAGGACAAGAAATACCACCGCTTTTTGAAATCAGGGGAGAGGTTTTTATGCATAGGGCCGCCTTTGAGCGCCTGAACAAGGAAAGAGAAGAGTTAGGAGAAGTTGCCTATGCCAATCCACGTAATTTCGCAGCGGGGACTGTTAAAATGCAAGACTCGAAGGAGGTAGCAAAGCGTCCGTTAGATTGTTTTTTGTATGCCTTATACAGTGAAAAAGAATTATTCAAAACTCATTGGGAGAGTTTACAAACCGTAAAAAAATGGGGCTTTCAGGTGTGTGAGCATACCAAACTAAGTAGCGGTATAGATGATGTGCTTGCTTTTATTTCCTATTGGGAAGAACAACGTTTTAAATTAGGTTATGACATTGATGGTATTGTAATCAAAGTAAACAACTATACGCAACAGCATGAATTGGGATTTACTGCTAAGTCGCCACGTTGGGCAATTTCCTATAAATATAAAGCTGCCGAAGTTCAAACTATTTTGGAAAAAGTGACCTATCAGGTTGGTAGAACAGGAGCTGTTACACCGGTAGCTAACTTAAAGCCTGTTTTATTAGCCGGCACCACTGTTAAGCGTGCCACTTTACACAATGCCGATGAAATTGAACGATTAGGTTTATGCGAAAACGATACTGTTTTCGTAGAAAAAGGGGGAGAAATTATTCCAAAAATCATCCGTGTTAATGAAGCGTTGAGATCCGCAAACCCCATCCCTATTAAATACATCACGGCTTGTCCGATATGCGGTACAACATTAATTCGAAAAGAAGGAGAAGTAGCTTTTTATTGCCCGAATGATGAAGGTTGTGCACCTCAAATTGTGGGTAAAATACAGCATTTTATTGGTCGAAAAGCGATGAATATTGATGGTTTGGGAGATGAAACAGTGGAGGCTTTTTATCAGCGAGGGCTGGTTGCTCATATAAGCGATTTATACACACTTCATGAAAAAGCAGATGAGCTCAAGCAAATTGAACGTTTCGGTGAAAAATCAATTGAAAATATGCTAAAAGGCATTGAAGATTCGAAACAAATGCCTTTTGAAAAATTACTGTTCGGATTAGGTATTCGATATGTTGGTGAAACTGTGGCTAAGAAACTCGCCCGAGGTGTTAAGAACATCGATAAGCTGGCCAGTGCAACCTTGGAAGAATTAACTGCTATTGATGAAATCGGGATCCGAATTGCCGAAAGTATTCAGGAATATTTCTCAAAACCCGAACATTTAAGACAAATTGGGCTGCTCAAGCAAGCAGGATTACAGTTTGAACTCATTGAAAATGAGGCTCTAACATTAAGCGACAAATTGACTGGGAAAACCTTTGTAATTTCTGGTGTTTTCGAAAAATTTAGCAGAGAAGAGCTAAAAGAACTTATTGAACAAAACGGCGGTAAGATATTAAGTAGTATTTCCGCAAAACTAGATTTTTTAGTTGCTGGAGCTAATATGGGTCCTTCTAAGCTAGAAAAAGCTACGAAACTTAATATATCATTCATCGGTGAAGATGAACTCATAGAAATGATTAGCTAGGCGTATTAAATATTCGCTTAAAATATTTACTTTTGCCGATCAAGCAATCTTACAATAAACTGCAGCTGAAATCTTTAAAGCATGATTCCATGAGCATCCTGTCTTGATACTTGATACAAATTACTTGATATTAATATAAAAAATGAACAAATTTCACGGTACGGGTGTAGCGCTGGTTACACCATTTAACACAGACGGAACAGTGGATTATCAAGGCTTAAAAGCTTTGATTAATCACTTGATTGATGGAGGTATAGATTACCTTGTATCCTTAGGTACAACAGGCGAAACAGCCACATTGAGCAAGGACGAGAAGAAGAAGGTGTGGGAATTTACTGCTGAGATTAACAATGGTCGCTTGCCACTGGTAGCTGGCATAGGTGGAAATGATACGCGGGTGATTGGCGACAACATTAAAAATTTTGAAAAAAATCAATATAGCGCAATATTATCGGTAAGCCCTTACTACAGCAAACCTACGCAAGAAGGCATCTATCAGCATTATAAATACTTGAGCGAACTTAGTGAACTGCCGATACTTTTATACAATGTACCAGGCAGAACCGGTAGTAACATGAGCCCAGAAACTACCTGTAGGCTAGCGCACGATTTCAAAAACATTATAGGTACCAAAGAAGCATCTGGGAGCTTTGATCAGTTTAATCAGATCATGAGAGACAAGCCAGCAGATTTCTTGCTGATTTCTGGCGACGATCCAATTGCCTTACCTATGATCAGTATTGGTGCTGTAGGCGTAATTTCTGTGGTAGGTAATGCTTTACCCCAGATTCTGTCAGATATGATTAGGTTATGTTTAAAAGGCGAGTACACAGCAGCATTACCTGCTCATTTAAGCTTATTAGAAATTACACGCCTGATGTTTTCAGAAGGTAATCCTGCAGGGGTGAAGGCCGCATTAAAACAATTAGGTATTTGTGATGATGTAGTTCGTTTACCATTAGTTAAAGCATCGACTGAACTAAATAAAAGCTTAGCAGCTCAACTCCAAAGTCTTTTGCATTAACATGGCATTCATAAGAAATTTCTGTACATTTAATTAGGTTTCATAAAAAATAGTACAATGGGAAAATTCTTAATTACCAAGAGAAAAAACGGAGAATTTCAGTTTAATCTTAATGCCAACAATGGGCAAACAATTTTAGCAAGTGAAGGCTATTCATCGAAATCAAGTTGTGAAAATGGAATTGAATCCGTTAAGACCAATTCTAAGGACGACAGCCGCTTTGATAGAAAGACTTCTGCAAATGGAAAAGCTTATTTTACCTTGAAGGCAACTAATGGACAAATCATCGGAACAAGTGAAATGTACGAGAGTGAAGCATCACGAGAGAATGGCATTACTTCTGTAAAGAATAATGCTCCAGATGCAACAATTGATGATCAGAGCAATTAAATTAATAGCAACAATAGTTCATAAAAAAAGCGCCTTGGTTATGGGCGCTTTCTTTGTTTTAAAACAAGGTGTAAATTATCCTTTGTTTTTAGTGTCTTGAATTTCTAAACGAATGCTTTGAGCTAAATTTTTAAGATCTTGCATACCTTTACGTACGCGTGTTCCAGCTGCGCTGTTAGCTTTGTTATAGAATTTGTCTGCATCAGCTTCTAAAGCTGCAACTAGTGCTTTTACTTCGTTAAATTTTTTCATTTTTAAATTACTCCTTTTAGTTTTTTTTAAGGTTTTGATTAATACTCTAATACTAA
>DATJDT010000208.1:0-7306 GCA_035497275.1 Pedobacter sp. | reverse complement strand
AGAAGAAGATGGGTTTAAATACATCGAGGCGGGTACAGGTCAAACGCTCGTGTTACTTCATGGATTAATGGGCGAGTTAAGCAATTGGGAACCCGCAATAGATCATTTTAAGGAAAACTACCATGTAGTTGTTCCAATTTTGCCAATATACGATTTGCCCCTTCTTACCTTAGGCGTAAAAAGTTTGTCGAAATACATTCATCGTTTTTTAAAATATAGAAAATTAAACCAGGTTGTATTAATAGGTAATTCGCTTGGGGGGCATGTTGGACTGGTTTTTACTGCTGCGCATCAGGAATTTGTGAAAGCGTTAGTGCTTACTGGAAGTTCGGGGTTATATGAAAATGCTTTCGGCGGGTCGTTTCCAAGAAGAGAGAGCTATGACTATATAAGAGAAAAAGTAGAATATACATTTTACGATCCTGCCACGGCTACTAAAGAATTGGTTGATGAAGTATTTAAATCTGTAAATGACAGGTCTAGAGTGATCAGAATTTTAGCCTTGGCAAAATCGGCTATCCGCCATAATATGTCAAAGGAATTGTCGAGAATAACAATTCCCGTATCACTAATTTGGGGTAAACAAGATAAGATAACTCCACCAGAAGTTGCCCTTGAATTTCATGAAATGCTACCTAACTCTGAATTGAATTGGGTTGATGAATGTGGGCATGCTCCAATGATGGAGAAACCCGAGGTTTTTAATGATTACCTGGATAAATTTTTGAATAGAATATTATTAAAATAAATGTTAGCAATAGCGCTTATATCGAACGTCATTCCTCCTCTCAAAACTTCCGACACGGTTGGGAAGGCTTTAGAGCGGATGAGTGAGTTTAAACTCTATCACCTGCCTATTGTTAACGAAACTCAATTTTTAGGATTAATCTCTGAAGATGAGCTTGTTGAGGTGAGAGATCAAGAAACCCCATTGGGGAGCTTGTCGTTAGCTATCCATAATCCATTTGTTTTTGATAACGCACATGTTTACGATATTATCAGACTGTTTAATCAGTTACAATTATCTATTGTACCCGTTCTAGACGCAAAAAATAATTATTTAGGGTTGGTGTCTATCCATAACCTACTCAGTTGCACCGCAGAAATGTATGCTGTAAAGGAACCTGGGGGAATAATTGTATTGTCGATTAACAACAGAAATAATTCTTTGGCACATATGGCTCAAATAGTGGAAGCCGACAATGCACAGATACTTTCTTCCTATGTAAGTTCTTTCCCAGATTCTACCCGCTTAGAAGTAACGCTAAAGATTAATAAAACTGAACTTTCGGGAATTATTGCTTCATTTGAACGCTATGAATATGAAGTGAAGGCGGTTTTTAATCAAACACAAGCTGATAATGGTACGGCCGATCGATTCAATTCATTTATGAATTACTTAAACGTATAAAAGCTGAATGAAGATAGCAATTTATGGTAGAGACTTTAACGATAGCGTTTTACCCTTTGTTCAGGAGGTTTTTAATGCGCTAACGGAACACAATATTACCATCTTAATTTATCAGAAATTTAATAATTTCATCAAGCATAAAATTGTAATTCCCGAAACGGCAACTTTTTTTGTTAATCACCAGGAATTGGTAGACCATGCAGACGTACTATTGAGCCTGGGGGGAGATGGTACCCTATTAGATACACTTTCGTTGATTAGAAGTTCTCAAATTCCCGTAATCGGGATAAACTTTGGTCGTCTGGGTTTTTTAGCTAGTATCAATAAAAACGAAATTAGAAAAGCCATTGAAGCACTTGTTAAAGGGGAATATTCTTTAGATAAAAGAAGTGTCCTGAGTTTAGAATCTCAAAATTCGCTGTTTGGGCAAGAGAATTTTGCGCTAAATGATATCACAATTCATAGAAGAGATAATTCGGCGATGATGATCATACACGCTTATATGAATGGAGAGTTCATTAATTCTTATTGGGCCGATGGATTGATTATCGCTACACCTACTGGTTCAACAGCCTATTCCCTTAGCTGCGCTGGACCTATTATATTGCCAAACGCACAAAACTTTGTGATTACACCCATTGCTCCGCACAACTTAAACGTGAGGCCTATCATTGTTCCAGATGATGTATCATTAACCTTTGAAATTGAAGCTAGAAGTACAAAATTTCTTGTTTCTTGCGATTCTAGAACCGAGACAGTTGATAGGTCTGTTAAAGTAATCGTTAACAAAGCGAATTTTAGTGTTAATTTAATCAGGCTTAACAATGAAAGTTATTTAACTACGTTAAGGAATAAATTACTTTGGGGTATCGATACCCGCAACTATTAAAATGCAGTATAAAAAATTAATTCTTTCCTTTTTTATTTTAATTAGCGCTAAAAATTTCACCTATGCTCAACGAGCAGAAATAGGGGTTAATGCTGGAGGTGCTGGATATATAGGTGAATTTAATCAGTTTAACCCTGTAAAAATTAGCGGACTTAACGCTGGAATATATGCGAGACTAAATATTGATCCGCATTGGGGTATTGGGATCCATTACAATTATGGTAAAATAAAAGGCGATGATGCTCGATCTAATAATGCCGAGCTAAGAAATCGAAATTTAAATTTTCATACCTCACTTAATGAACTTGCATTTATCGGCAACCTCAACTTTTTTGATATGTATTCTCCTGGAAGTAGAAAGAGAATAAGCCCTTATTTATTCTTAGGGATTGGGGGTGTTATTTTCGAACCTAAAGCAACCTGGGGTAAACGGGATATTGAATTAAGAGAGTACAATACAGAAGCGCTTTCAAAGCTATACAGAAATTATGCAATGACAATTCCTTATGGTGCTGGTATTAAATATAAGAAAAGCGAAAATATTACCTTGTTTGGGCAAATAGGCTATAGAACAGTTTTTACTGATTATTTAGATGATGTTAGTGGCGTATATGCAGCTCCGTCGCAATGGAATGAAAAAAATTCATTTAATCCAACGATTAGTGAACAATTGGGAGATCGCTCTTGGGATCCCTATACAGCGCAAAAATTGTATAAACCTGGGGATCAAAGAGGTGATTTTAGAAAAAGAGATACTTATGTATTTGTAAATATAGGGATATCTTATACCTTTGTGAGCCAAAAATGCTTTACTTTTTAGGGTACGATAAACGTTAATGGGATATAAAGAACAAATAGACATCAATCGTTTGCCAGAACACATTGCTATTATAATGGATGGTAATGGTCGCTGGGCAAAAAATCAGGGTAAGTTTAGAGTATTTGGACATGAAAGTGGTGTGCTTTCTGTGAAAGATATTGTAGAAGGCTGTGTTGATATTGGAATTAAGTATCTCACAGTTTATGCGTTTTCGGCTGAAAACTGGAATAGGCCAATTGATGAGGTAAATGCACTGATGGAGCTGCTTATTTCTACCATTAATAATGAAGCAGAAACATTAAATAAAAATAATGTTCGGCTAAATGCAATTGGTGATTTAAAATCTTTGCCTCAAAAATGTATTGATGATTTGGCCAATGTAATGGAAATAACCTCTAAAAACACCAAATGCACGCTAACATTAGCCCTTAGCTATAGTGCAAAGTGGGAAATTATGGAGGCAGCAAAAAAATTAATCAACCAGGTACAAACACAAGAAATTAATTTGGAGGATATTAATGAAGAGGTTTTTGCTGCACAGCTAACAACGCATAATATCCCTGATCCAGAATTAATGATTCGTACTAGTGGCGAACATAGGGTGAGCAATTTTTTGCTTTGGCAAATTGCTTATACCGAATTATATTTTACCGAAACCTTGTGGCCCGACTTTAGAAGAGAAGACCTTTTTGAGGCCATTGTTGATTTCCAAAAACGCGAACGTCGCTTCGGAAAAATTAGTGAACAATTGAACTAATTTTACTTTTAACACTTTTTAACATGTGTTTAAACTAACTTAGCAACGTTTTTTAGATTGTAAATGAAAAGAATATACCAACTCCTATTTTTGCTATTGATTGGCTTTCCAGCACTAGCTCAAATCCGTACTCCAGCTCCTGCAAAACCTAGCCTAACTGTTAATGGTTTGGATTTAGATTATTTTAATCCGAAAGAATATGTAATTGGCGGCACAACTTTAAGTGGTAGTCAGTATACAGATAAAGAAGTAATCATCATTCTCTCAAAGTTAACCAAGGGTGAAGTAATTACACTTCCTGGTGAAGCGACGGCTAATGCCATTAAAAATTTATGGCTTCAGGGCTTATTTGATGACGTTAAGTTGAATATTACGAAAATTGTTTCTGACACTGTGTATTTTGATATTGAAGTTGTTGAACGTCCTCGTTTAACTTCATTTGAATTTATCGGAATCAGCAAGTCTCAAAAAACGGATATTTCAGAGAAGTTGCAAGATAAAGCCGGCAAAACGATTATCAATGATAACTTGTACAACACTACTAAGTCCATCATCAATAAATATTTGCTAGATAAAGGTTACTTCTTTACCACCATAGATTTCAAATCTAAACCAGATCCTAATCAAGAAAATAGCGTGATTTTACAAGTACTGATTGATAAGGGTAAAAGAGTTAAGGTTCATGAGGTCAAGTTTTCTGGAAATAAAGATTTTAAATCTGCAAAACTGAGAAAATTCCTTAAAAAAACTAAGCAACAAGCCTTTTATAAAGTGTTTGGTAGTGGGAAATTTAATAAAGAAAAATACGAGGAAGATAAAATAAAGCTAATTGCTAAAATGCAAGAAAATGGCTATAGAGATGCCGCGATTTTAAAAGACAGTATCTATAAATATAATGATAAGTCTATCGGTATTAAGCTTGATCTACATGAAGGGCCTAAATATTATTTCGGTAACATTAGCTGGGTTGGTAACGCAAAGTATACAACGGAGTTTTTGGAGAAAGTATTTGGAATTGAAAAAGGACAATTATTTAGCGAAGAGAAGTTGGAAGCTAAATTGCGTGGAAGTGCAAATGGAGATGACGTATCGAGTATTTATTTGAACGATGGTTATTTAACTTTTAATATAGACCCTGTTCAAACTAAAATCTATAATGATACAGTAGATGTTGAAATGAGGATTTATGAAGGCCCGCAATACACCAATAACAAGATTTCGGTTATCGGAAACACAATCACTAATGATAGGGTAGTACTTCGTAATGTTTATACCAAGCCTGGTGAGAAATTCTCTAAAGAACTCTTGGTAAGAGGGGTTCGCGAAATCGGTCAATTAGGTAACTTCGATGAGTCAAAGACTAATCCTATTCCAAAACCTAATCCTGCAGATGGTACTGTGGATATAGAGTACCATGTTGAAGAAAAACCCTCAGATCAGGTAGAGTTGTCAGGAGGTTTTGGTGGAGGTAGGGTAATTGGTACCCTAGGGCTAACATTTAATAACTTTTCATTAAGAAATTTATTTAATGGCGAAGCTTATAAACCACTGCCTAAAGGCGATGGACAGAAATTAAGCTTACGTGGACAAACAAATGGTAAATTTTACCAGTCTTACAGTTTCTCTTTCTCTGAACCTTGGTTTGGAGGTAAAAAACCAGTTAGTTTTGGATTAAGTGCATTTACGTCTTTACAATCAAATGGTTACAATGAAGGATCTGATCAATTTCAAAAAATACGCTTGAATGGAGTTTCCGTTAGTTTAGGTAAGAAATTGAAATGGCCAGATAACTGGTTTTCACTTTCACACGCTGTGAACTTAAATCAATACATATTAAATAATTATCCTGGATACTTATTTAGTACTGGTACATCGTACAACTTAAACCTAACACAAGAGTTAGCAAGGGATTCGAGGAATCATAATATTTTCCCAACTGGTGGTGCTTATCTTAAATTTACCATTCAAGCTACACCTCCTTATTCATTGCTCAACAATGTTAACTATGCAATAGCTTCAGATAAACAACGTTATAAGTTTACCGAGTATCATAAATGGAAATTCGAATCGCAATGGTTCCAAACCATAGCGAATTTAGGAAGTAAACAGCTGGTATTAAAAGCACAAGCACAATTTGGATTTTTAGGATCATATAATAAGGCAGTGGGTCAATCGGCGTTTGAGCGTTTTAAATTAGGGGGTGATGGTATGCAAGGGTTTGACTTTTTACAAGGATCTGAATTGATAGCCATGCGTGGTTATTCAAATAATTCAGTAGTTCCACAAGGCGCAAATACTACTATTGCACAGAGTTCAGGTAGTCCGATTTTCACAAAGTATGTAATCGAATTAAGATATCCAGTAATTAGTAGTCAGCAAGCCACAGCCTTTTTAACTGCTTTTGCAGAAGGTGGAAATACCTGGAATAAATTCAGTGATTATAATCCATTTAATATTAGAAGATCTGTTGGTGTTGGAGCCAAGATATTTTTACCGATATTTGGATTACTTGGAATTGATTATGGATATGGTTTTGATAAAATACCTGGTATTCCTGATGCCAATAAAGGCCAATTCCACTTTAGCATTGCTCAACAAATTGGCGGTTTTAATTAAGAGTAGATTAGATACAAATGAAGAAAATTATATTTTTTAGCTTTTTACTTCTAATGGGATTAGGAGTGTCAGCACAAAAGTTTGCTTATGTAGATACAGAGTATATATTGAAGCATTTACCAGAGTATAAATCTTCATTGAACCAGATTGATGGAATGTCTCAACAGTATCAAAAGCAAGTTGATGAGAGTTTTGTCGAGATAGATAAAATGTATAAATCTTATCAAGCAGATCAGGTTTTATTAACCGACGAAATGCGTAAGAGAAGAGAGAATGATATTATCGAAAAGGAGAAAAAGGCAAAAGAATTGCAGCGTTTAAAGTTTGGACCTGATGGTGAACTTTTCCAATTGCGTACAAAGTTGCTTAAACCTATTCAGGAAAAAATTGCTACCGTAATTAGTGAAACCGCTAAAAGTAAGTTCATCGATTTTGTTTTCGATAAAAGTAGTGAATCAACAATGATGATTTATGCAAGCAGTAATTATGATATTAGCAATGACGTTATAACAAGATTGGGTTATAAACCTGGTACTTTAGTAAAATAGAAAACAAACACACAATAAAATAGAAAACAACAATTAAGTAAAATAAAAAGATGAGAAAGTTAATTAACGTATTTTTTGTTGCAGTTGCTTTAATGTTTACTGCTAACATTGCAAATGCACAACAAAAATTTGGTCACCTTAACTCTGATGACCGTGACTGAGGCCGGGCGGCCCTTTGTCAGAAATGTTGCCGCCGTGTTCGATGCTTATCTGGCGCTGGACCTTGCCCGCTATTCCAAGGCCATCTGATGGAGGAACCAAGATG
>DATJDT010000207.1:0-4447 GCA_035497275.1 Pedobacter sp. | reverse complement strand
CGATCCTAGCATAGAGGTTGCATCACGCATGGTAATTCCATTTGCATTTTTGGTGTCAAATACGGTCGCATAAATTGCCCAAGGGCCTACCAGTGAATGAATTGGTTTGTCAAATAAGATTTTTTGGGTCGTATCTGTTTCATTACTAGCAGCGATATTAACTATTATATTTTTAATACTGCTAACGGTATCTTGGTTTATAGTTATGTGGATTTTGATCATTGGAGAAACTCCCATTTGGCTGCCTATAGAAAAAATTTGCCCATAAGAAAAAAGGCATGTAGAAATTAAACAGGTTAGAAACAATAATCTTTTCATGATTTAGTAATTTATCCTAATCTACAAAAAATCAATCACTTCTTTAGGCACAAAAGGACTCACATTACCATTATTTCTTAAAATATCCCGTACAATTGTAGAGCTTATGGCAGAATACTCCGGCTTACTTAATAGTAAGATGGTTTCTACTTCTGGCATCATTGTTTGATTGATTTGGGCAATTGCACGCTCATATTCAAAGTCGGATGCAGAACGGATCCCTCTTACCATATACTTTGCATTAATCTTTTTACAAAAATCTACTGTTAGGCCTTCATACATTTGAACTTCCACTTTAGCGTTGCCAGCAAAAATAGTTCGCACCATTTCTTCGCGTTGGTTGGCAGAAAGAAAATTTTGCTTGGAACTGTTTAATCCGATCCCAATCACTATTTTATCAAATAAGGGCAAAGACCTGTTTAAAATATCAACATGTGCGATGGTAATGGGGTCAAATGAACCAGGAAATAAAGCTATTTTCATACTCAAAGATAGGGAATGGTGGTTTTTTCAAAGAAGCTAAAAGACGAATTTCCATATTTTCTAACTTCAGTAAAACCAGCTAAATTATGTAGTTTTAAAAAAGGTGGATGTTCCACAACCAAAGTGCCATTATCTTCCAGTAAATTATGCTTCATCACTAATTCGGGAATCATCGGGATGTTGGGTAAATCATACGGCGGATCGGCAAATATAATATGATATTGATTATTGTCTTGTGCTAAAAATTTAAAGGTATCACCTCTCTGTGCATCAATTTCAGGTAAACCATACTGTTCAGCTGTCGATTTTAGCCAATGAACACAACCCGGGTGCTTATCAACCGATGTAATGTGTTTAATCCCCCTCGAAGCAAATTCAATGCTTATGCTTCCAGTGCCGCTAAACAAATCCAAAACATTACAATTCTCAAAATCATAGGTATTGTAGAGGATATTGAACAACGCCTCCTTGGCCATATCGGTAGTGGGCCTAACCGGCAACTTTGCAGGTGCATTAAACTGCTTACCTTTTAATTTTCCTCCAATTATACGCATTGATCTAAAGCTAATAGCGTTGTATAATAATGTGATGGCATATCGTCTAAAACCTCTTGATCTAGCTTATCGTCTGCAAAATTGAGGAAATGAATCGTATTGAAATATTTTTTTATGCAACTATAATTGGCATCTTCCTGTGTAATAATACCGCTAATATAAATAGCGGTATTAGCATAGTTAATAGCTAATTGATTGGTAATTAATAATAGATAATAATTGAACTCCTCTGTATGCTCTATTTCATAACATTGTTGGAAAATAACATTCTTTTCAGCAACATAGAGTACATGCATTGAGCGGACGGTAAAATCAATAAATAAAGAAGTATTACCATTATTTTCTGCTAGTTTTAATAACGGAGCATGTTGCTGATATTTTTTGCTATTTGCGAACGATTGGTTAATGATTTCATCAGTAATTTTGGAAAAAGAAAACACTGAGGTAAACCCAAAATTCGCATGAGAAGTTGTATAAATATGCTCCGAACTATTTTCTGGAAAAAATTTAGTGTTTAAATTCAGTTCTTGATGATCATAAAACTCGTTAGGCACCGAAATATGATTTTCTGAATAAACAGCAATCTTGATCTCGTTAAAAGATAACCCTAAATAAGCGTCGCTTTTAATCCGGTCACTTAAACTTTTTGCAACAGTTGTTATTTCTTGCTCATCAAAAACAGCCATAACCCTATCTAGTTCTTTATTTAAAATGGCATAAGAAAAACTATCAATGCCTATTTTTAACAATAAACTACAGTTTACAGAAGAGCTAGGATCAAATTTAGGGTCGATTAATAGAATGCTGTTTTGATTGTTCATGTTTTACAAAAATAATTCTTTTTTCTATAACATTACCATCGCATCTTTGCTAAATGGATAAAGCTAGTTTAATTGCACAAACCTATCAATTTCCGCCTACAAATGAACAGTTAGTATTTTGTGAGAAGGTTGCAGTTTTTTTAACTCAGCAACGAAATCATAGCTGTTTTATTTTAAGAGGTTATGCCGGTACGGGTAAAACTACCTCCATTGCTGCTCTTGTTAAAGCTTTACCACATTTTAAATTAAAGGTAGTATTATTGGCACCTACCGGCCGCGCGGCAAAAGTAATCAGCAATTATACTGGCAGAAAAGCATTAACAATCCATAAAAAAATTTATCGGAAACGATCTGCAGTTTCACTTGAAATGGCTTTTCAGCTCGCTCCAAATTTACTAGAACACACTTTATTCATTGTCGATGAGGCTTCGATGATTGCAGATGAATGGAATCAACAGAACGGATCATCCTTTCTTAAAGATCTTCTCGACTATGTTTATCAGCCTTCACCTGCAGGAAAAGATAAAAATTGTAGCTTATTGTTTGTTGGCGATACTGCACAATTGCCCCCAGTTGGAAGTATCGATAGTCCGGCACTAAATGAAAAATATCTTAAAGATCATTTTAATTTAAATGTAACTGCTGTCGAATTAAAGGAGGTGGTTAGGCAAGAGAAGAAATCTGGTATATTATCAAATGCTACAATGTTGCGCAAACTCATTAATAATTACGAAACAACTAACAAGGCCTTGCCTCAGTTCAAATCAAAAGGCTACAAGGATTTATTTAGCATGACTGGTGCAAAATTGGTGGAGGGCTTGGAATATGCCTATAGCAAGTTCGGCATAGAAAATTCCCTTGTTGTTTGTCGCTCTAATAAATCGGCCAACGTTTACAACAATCAAATTAGGGCCAGATTATTATATAGGGACGAAGAATTGAGCGGCGGGGATCAAATTATGGTGGTACGTAACAATTATTTTTGGCTTCCTGAAAATACTGATGCAGCTTTTATAGCAAATGGCGATATGGCCAAGGTAGTGCGGGTAAGAAGAGAGGAAGAACGCTATGGCTTTAGGTTCGCCGAAGTTAATTTAGAGTTTTTAGATTTCCCAGAAGCGGGCACTATTACCTGTAAAGTAATATTGGATACGCTCCAGGCAGAAACACCAAATTTATCCTATAGTCAGAGTAAACAATTGTTTGAGGGTTTATTAACCGATTATGAACACATCAGTAATAAGAGAGAACGGATGGTGGCCATAAAGGAAGATCCATATTACAATGCGTTGCAGATTAAATTTGCGTATGCAGTTACTTGTCACAAGGCCCAAGGCGGGCAATGGGATGCTGTTTTTGTTGATCAGGGTTACTTAACAGACGATATGGTTGATCTCGATTTTTTAAGATGGTTATATACCGCGGTAACTCGTGCTAAGAAAGAACTCTTTTTGGTAAACTTTGCTAGTAATTTGTTCGCGAACAATCACGCCGAAGAAGAATTTTAAACTCTAGGGAAATAGGACTGTAAAGGTGGTGCCTTTATTTTCTTCGCTTTCTACTAATAATTCGCCCCCGTGCTGTTGCATTATTTTTTGCGATATGTGGAGGCCAAGTCCGATTGATTTCTCTCCATGTAAACCCCTTCTACCTGCTTGTGAAAATTGTTGAAAGATATACGATAATAGTTCTTTTGGAATCCCTATTCCATCATCTTTAACTTTTATTTCTATGCGTTTTGCTATTTTTCTTAAACTTATATTGATGATTTTGTCGTCTGACGAAAATTTAATGGCATTGCTAATTAAATTATCTAAAACCCGCTCCAATTTAGATGCATTTGCATGGGCATATATTTTGTCATCATCCACATGAAGAATAAGGTCTCTTTTACTGTTAGTTTTCCATTTCTCAACGGTCATCATTAAAAAGGAATTAAGGTTTAACGATTGGGTATCTAACTTACTCCTATCTGTTTTAATTGCCTCCATTAAGTCGTTGATGATATTTTTAGCCTGTTGCGAAGCATTTAAAATGTGTTTAAGCTCTTCTTTTGGATTTTCATCGTATAGCATAGTGCTTAATGCTTCAATATTATTTAATGGATTTCTTAAATCATGCGCCACAAAAGCCAAGATATCTCCTTGTTGAGCATGCAGTTTTTCGACTTCTAAATTTTTCTCTTCTAGCTGTTTGAGCCTTACAAAATGCTGTGATTTAAAGAAATAACTATATCTTGAAAAACAATGCAGAACGAATCCCAAAATAAGC